>DZBP01000066.1 GCA_022729915.1 Draconibacterium orientale
AGTTGTTGTTTTGAATTACATTCCTAAAGTCGGATTGACCGATATTGAGTAGTTTTTTCATCGTTAAGCAGTACTAAACTTTTTACAAAGATACAAAATTTCTGATAAATGTAGTACAAAATAGTTTAAAACGATATTTTAAACAAGAAAAAAGAGCGCAAATTGCTTTGCACTCTTTTTATATAGTAAACTTTTAATAAATTATTCTTCTTTTTGAGAGTAATCCATAGCAGCCATACGAGCATATTGAGCATGTCTTTGGCGAGCGTGCTTTTCAGCCTCAACGAATAATTCTTCGGCTTCTTTTGGATACGCTTTAATTAACGAAGAGTAACGTACTTCGCTGCGTAAGAATTCTTGGAATAATTCAAATTTTGGAGGTTTTGAATCGATAATAAATGGATTCTCACCTTTATCAGCTAAATCAGGATTGTAACGATACATAGTCCAATAACCAGCTTCAACAGCATCTTTTTGCTGAACTTGGCTATTGCCCATACCACCTTTCAAACCGTGTGCAATACATGGAGAGTAAGCAATAATCAACGAAGGACCATTGTAAGCTTCAGCTTCTTTCATTACTTTGAAGAATTGTGTTTGGCTTGAACCCATAGCAACTTGAGCTACATATACATAACTATAAGAAGTAGCCATTAAGCCAAGGTCTTTTTTGCGTATTTTTTTACCAGCTGAAGCAAATTTAGCTACCGAACCTGTTGGCGAAGATTTTGATGATTGTCCACCAGTATTTGAGTAAACCTCAGTGTCCATTACCAAAATATTTACGTTTTCGCCCGATGCAAGTACGTGGTCAAGACCGCCGTATCCAATATCATAAGCCCAACCGTCGCCACCAATAATCCAAACTGATTTCTTGATGAGGTATTGTTTTAAGCTCAAAATATCTTTTGCTAATTGGTCGTTTGAAGTTTCCAACAATGGAAGTAAAGCTTTTGTAGCTTCTTCTGATTTAACTGCATCGTCAAAACCTTCAAGCCAAGCGGTGTAAGCTGCTTTTAGTTCGGCAGAAACTGATTTCATCGAAGCTTCCATTTTTTCAGCAATGCGTCTGCGCAATTTACTTACAGCCAAAGCCATACCCAAACCGTATTCAGCGTTGTCTTCAAACAATGAGTTTGCCCAAGCTGGACCTTTTCCGTCTTTATTGGTTGTATAAGGAGTAGCAGGAGCAGAAGCACCGTAAATAGACGAACAACCTGTTGCGTTGGCAATCATCATGCGGTCGCCAAACATTTGGGTAATGTTCTTGATATAAGGAGTTTCGCCGCAACCTGAACATGCTCCAGAGAACTCAAACAAAGGTTGAGAAAACTGTAAGTTTTTCAAGTTTTGTTCTTTTGGAAGAACGGTATCTTTGTAACCTACTTTTTTAGAGAAGAATTCCCATCTTTCGTTTTCGTGCAATTGTTCAGCCAAAGGCTTCATTACAAGCGATTTTTCTTTAGTTGGGCAAGCTACCACGCATACGTTGCAACCAGTACAATCAAGTACGCTTACTTGAATTTTGAATTGGAAAGCAGAAGTTTTACCTACACCTTTTTTGGTTACAGTTCCGGCAGGAGCATCTTTTAATTCTTCTTCAGTAGACAAGAATGGGCGAATTACTCCGTGAGGACATACATAAGCACATTGGTTACATTGAATACAAGTTTCAGATTGCCACTCAGGAACAGTTACTGCAATACCACGTTTTTCGTAAGCGGCAGTGCCATGAGGCATAGTACCATCGGCATAATTTACAAAAGCACTAACCGGAAGGTCATCGCCTTTCAAAGCATTAACAGGATTTGCTATGTTTTTAACAAAGTCTGGTAAATGAGATTCGTCAGCAGATGCTTCTTTTTTCAATTCAATTTTAGCCCATTCAGCAGGAATTTCTACTTTTGTAACTGCGCCACCTTTATCAACAGCTTCGTAGTTCATGTTTAGAACTTTTTCGCCTTTCAATCCGAAGCTTTTTACAATGAATTTCTTCATTTGGCTTACAGCTAAATCGTAAGGAATTACGTTTGCTATTTTGAAGAAAGCCGATTGCATAATGGTATTGGTACGTGTACCTAAACCAATTTCTTCAGCTATTTGAGTTGCATCAATAATATAGAAGCTGATGTTCTTTTCAGCTAATATTTTTTTGAAGTTATCGGGTAATTTTGATTTTGTTTTTTCAGCGTCCCAAGGGCTATTTAATAAAAATGTTCCGTTTGGTTTGATGCCTTTCAACATGTCATACTTAGTTAAATAAGCAGGTACGTGGCAAGCTACAAAGTCGGGAGTCGTTACTAAATAAGTTGAGCGAATTGGGCTATCGCCAAAACGTAAGTGCGAAATAGTAATACCGCCCGATTTTTTAGAATCGTATGCAAAATAAGCTTGAGCATATTTATCGGTATTATCGCCAATGATTTTGATTGAGTTTTTGTTGGCACCTACTGTACCATCTGAACCCAAACCGTAAAATTTGCCTTCGAAAGTACCTTCTGCACTTAAGCTAAATTCTTCGCCTACAAGTAGAGAATGGAAAGTAACATCGTCAACGATTCCTACAGTGAAGTAGTTTTTAGGTTCAGCTTGAGCTAAGTTTTCGTAAATAGCTACAATCTGTGCAGGAGTTGTATCTTTTGAACTAAGACCAAAACGTCCGCCAATAATAATTGGGCGCATTTCGCAGTCGTAGAACATTTCTCTTACATCTTGGTACAAAGGCTCTCCGTTTGTTCCAATTTCTTTCGAACGGTCAAGAACAGAAATACGTTTTACGCTCTTTGGCAATACATCAAAGAAGTATTTTTTAGAGAAAGGACGATACAAATGCACGCTGATTAAACCTACTTTTTCGCCTTTTGCCAATTTCATATCAATGGTTTCCTTGATAACTTCAGTTACCGAACCCATAGCTACAATAATATTTTCAGCATCAGGGGCACCATAATAAGTGAAAGGTTTGTATTCTCTTCCGGTAATTTTCGAAATTTCTTTCATATATTCCGCAACGACATCAGGTACAGCAGTGAAATAATTGTTTGAAGCTTCTTTTGCTTGGAAGAAAATATCTGGGTTTTGAGCTGAACCTCTAGTAACAGGGTGTTCCGGATTGATTGCTCTAAGTCTAAAAGCAGTAAGTTGGTCTTGGTCTATCAAATTGTAAAGCGCATCTTGGTCGATTGCTTCTACTTTTTGAATTTCGTGAGATGAGCGGAAACCATCGAAGAAATGCAAGAATGGAACTCTAGTTTTGATAGCTGCTAAGTGAGCTACACCAGCTAAATCCATTATTTCTTGAACGCTACCAGTTGCAAGCATTGCAAAACCGGTCATACGTGCAGAGTAAACATCGGAATGGTCGCCAAAAATTGATAGTGCGTGTCCGGCAATACTTCTTGCGCTAACGTGGAAAACTGCGGGTAATAATTCGCCTGCAATTTTGAACATGTTAGGTATCATTAAAAGTAAACCTTGCGATGCGGTGTAGGTTGAAGTAAGAGCACCTGCTTGTAATGAGCCGTGCAAAGCACCTGCTGCGCCGCCTTCTGACTGCATTTCAACTACGTGCACTGTATCACCAAACATGTTTTTTCTGCCACCTGCTGACCATTCGTCAACGTTTTCAGCCATGTTTGATGAAGGTGTGATAGGATAAATAGCTGCTACTTCGCTAAACATGTATGCTACATGCGAAGCTGCTAAGTTACCATCACAGGTCATAAACTTTTTTTCTTTAGCCATTTTGCTTTAAATTTATATGTTTAAAAGCATAATTCTATGTTTTTTACCGATTATTATTTTTTCTTCAAAAGAAAACTAAATTTTATTGTAAATAGAAAATGCTAGTTATTTTATTGTATATCAAAGAGTAATTCAGTTTTACTCTCTTTTTAAAACTGTACAAAAGTACATCTTTTTTCTTTATAATAATTCTAAATTAGTGAATTAATCATTTTTTAACATTCTGAAACAATTCAACCATGTATTTTCAAATCAGGATATTTGTTTATTTTATTTTGGTAACGTTAGAAAATTTTAGAATTTTGCAAACGTAAATTATTATTATTATAAAATTTACAACTTGAAGTTTTTCGATTAAATAGAAATATTAAAACAATAAATATAAAACCATTTTTTTAAGTTAATTAATTATTAATGAAAATAGTAGGTAAATTATTGCTCAAAATTATGGGCTGGAAAATTGTGGGCGATTTTCCCAAAGAAATTAAAAAATCAATTACAGTGTTTGCGCCACATACCAGCACTTGGGATGCCATAATTGGCAAAATATATCTTGTAGCTATTGGTTTGAAATACAATGTAATGGTAAAACAAGAGTTGTTCAATTTTCCTCTTGGCATCATTATGCGCATGGTTAGAGCCATTCCAATAGACCGAAGCAAAGGAAGTAACGTTACATTTCAAGTTGCCAACATTATCGAAAGCAAAGATGAAGTGCATATTTTGTTATTTCCAGAAGGTACAAGGGCTAAAGTGGATAACTGGAAAAAAGGATTTTACTTGATGGCAAAACGTGCAGAAGTGCCAATTGTAGTGGGATATTTGGATTATAAAAAGAAAGAAATTGGTATGAAAGGTGTAATTTATGACTTGAGCAACATCAAAGTTGTAATGTCAAAATTAAATGAATACTACCAAAATCTTCACGCAAAACACCCCGAACGCTTTGTTTTAGAGCATGTTAGATAAATATTGCGACAAATAAATTTTGTGCAAAACAAAAAGGAATGGCAACAAATTGTTTGTCATTCCTTTTTTTAATTCCTAAATATTTGATAATTAACTTTTAATGTACACCTCTAGCCTTAGAACCCAAATAGCCACCGTGGTGCAATTTTGCATACGATTCTTTTGAAAAATCGATTTTATGCATCAATTCAACTACCAAAATATCTCCAATAACGGTCATTACAGTTGTAGAAGTTGTAGGAGCCATTCCAAGAGGACAAACTTCTTGTGGATTTCCGGTACTGATAGTAATGTCAGCAAGTTCACCCAATTCGCTAATCGGATTTCCTGTAATTACAACTACAGGCAAATGTGCATACAAATTGCGCGCTAGGTAAAAGAATTCAACTATTTCGCGTGTTTTTCCTGAATTAGAAATAAGCAGCAAAATATCGTTTTTTTGAATCAAACCAAGATCGCCATGCTGAGCATCGCTTGGGTGAATAAAAACGGCTGGAGTGCCTGTAGAACTTAATGTAGTAGCTATATTTATAGCTATTTGCCCGGCTTTGCCCATGCCGCTAGCTACTAGTTTTCCATTGTTTTGATGCACAGCTTTGTATATTAATTCAATAACTGCTTCAAAATCATTGTTTTGTGGGATATTCAAAATTGCATCTGCTTCTTTTTGAAGCAATTGACTTATCGCATGTTTCATAAAACGTTCAAAATTGTTTGTGTTTGGAAAAAAATAGATTTATTGATACTGGTATCTATTGTAAATCAAATTGTTAAAAAAAGAAAATTTACTTTTTTGTTGGATACAAAAGTAATTCATTTTTGTATTAATATGAGGTCTTTGAAAGTTAAATATTCCAAATAATCACAATAGCTATTTTAAAGATGAAGTATTTCTATTTTAACCTTCTATTTGTCAAGTTTTTATCATGAACAAACATGCGCTGAATTTTGATTGACTACTTAGTAAGAAGCTTTAAAGTGAATGCATTCATTGCAAAAAAAGACATAAATCTGATTATTAAAAAGTTAAAAAAAAAACTAAACTTTGCCAAAGTTGGAATTTGCTTTGTACTAATCTAAATATAAGGTAATTGGCAAAGTTTAATTTATAAACAAATAGCACATCGAAACAAAATATTATCCGATTTTGAAAAAAAGATAAATACAATATTAAATAAGAGCTATTTTGTTTTTAAAAGCAAACATATATAAAAGGTGTGAAATTATGCAAAGTTAGATAGAACTATTGCAGTAATCAATACCAGAATTCAGGTATTTTGCGTTTTGGGTTTCAAAACTAAAAATCACTACATTTCAAATTCTACCTAATTATTTATATTTACGTTCTAATTTGGCTTGCTTTGCAATATAAATGTAGATATTCAAAAACTTTGTATTTTTGTAATGACATACCTGAATTCAGGTATTTTTAATCAAAAAATGTAAGTTATAAAAAAAAATATTTAAGTTTATGCTGTTAAATTTTGTATTTAATCAATACATTTTTGAATTCAGCACCAATACTAAAGTCATTATTATAAGTATATTATCTATATTTTTTTTAAGCCAAGTAACAAGAACGATACTTTAATTGTTGAAACAATATGAATTTATTAGAAAAAATAGGAAATCTAGGGAATTCGATACAAACCACTGAGGAAGACGTGAAACGAAATAGGATAATAAACTATATTTCGCTTTTGGCTATTACCGTATTAATTACACACAGTGCATTAAATCTTATTAATGCAACGTATAAAGTTGCTCTAATCAATTTTGTTACAGCCCTAGTTTTTATTCTGATTTTGTTTTTCAATAGTAAAGAAAAATATTTGCTTGCCCGGATTTTATTATTTTATATTTTTCCGCTATTTTTAATCTTGTTAAATTTTTATTTAGGTGAATTGGGTTCTGAATATTTCTTTTTTTCGATGATTATTTTGGCTTTCTATATTTTTGAAAACCCATTTCACAAATATTTTATATCTACACTCTATTTTTTTATATTTATAGCTATAAAACTGATGTTAAAGTATCATATTACATTAGAATTGTACCCTGAAGTGAAAAATGTTGCATTTTGGTTTAATATTTTAAATTCATTTGTAGCACTTTTTTTGATTTCGAGTATCTACACCAAAGAAAATAAGAATCATTTGTTGCGTCTCAACAAGCAAAATAACGAACTCAACGAGCAAAATAACTTTATCAATAAGCTTTTGAAAGAACTCAACCATAGAGTAAAAAATAACTTGCAAATAGTTTTTGGGTTGTTCAATTTACAAAGGTACAATACCAAAAACGAAGAATTAATCAATGCTCTCTCCGATGCCGGAAACCGAATTATTACAATAGCATTATTGCACAAGACTCTGTATCAGGAAAATATAGCGTCCACCAATGTATCTATCAGAGAATATATTTTAGATTTGTGCAATTATTTACTGCAAGCTTCAGGAATTGATGAAGAAACAGAGTTGGATTTACAAATAGAAAACCTGAAAGTATCGATAGAAGAAAGTGTACATATAGGCTTGTTAATTAACGAATTAATTACAAATTCAATAAAGTATGGAATCAAAAATATTGAAAAAAAGAAACTAAGCATCGAATTTAAAAAAGAAAATGAATTTGCTAAATTTAGAATAAGCGACAACGGAGGTGGATTTGCCGAAAATTTTTTCCCAAATACAAAAAAACAATTTGGTCTTTTTCTTATAAAAACAATAGTTGAGAACAAAGATGGCGAAATTTTGTTTTATAATAAAAACGGTGCAGTAGTTGAAATTAAAATAAAATTAGCTACATTTGATAACTAAAAAAAAATTCACAACAACCGAATTGAGAGATTTATTATAAAATTATATAATTTATATTCGATTAAAAAAATCTATAGTAAAATAAGATAAAAAGTAATAATTTTTATAACGCACTAAAATAATAAATAAATATTCAGAATTTACTTTAATTTATAATTAAATAATTGAGCAATGGACAAAGGAATTAAAATTTTAATCGTTGAAGACGAAATTATAATAGCTAAAGACATCGAACAAATCTTAATACGAAACGGCTTTATTGATATCCGAATAGCTACTAATTATTTGAAAGCTAAACAAATAATAACTGAAACAGCACTTGATTTAGTGCTTTGTGATATTAATTTGCGAAGCATAAAAAACGGAATTGATTTAATGGAAGAAATCCATGAAATAAAAATAATTCCTTTTATATTTATTACCGCTTATAACGATATGGATACCATAAAAAGAATAAGCAAAAATCAAACATTTCACTACATAACTAAGCCTTTTACTGAAAAACAATTGGTAACTACCGTTTTATTTGCAAAAACTAAGCTCGAAATGGAAAAGGAGCTTCTTACTGACAGGGAAAAAGAGATAGTGCGTCTGTTAGCTAATGGCTTAAGTACAAAAGAAATAGCTGAAAAGCTCAGTATTAGCTTTAACACTGTTGAAACTCACCGACGAAATATGTTGAAAAAGCACAATTGTAAAAATACCACAGAACTTGTTTATTTTGCAGCAAAAAACAACTGGCTCAATTAAAATTTCTTAGTTGCAGGATTTAATTCTGACTACTTTCATTTTTTACAGAATTTAAATAATTCATCACAAATTCATTTTGCTGCTTGTTGTGCAAGGCTTTTTTCAGAAGACTACTATACTCATTTATAAATAGCAATTGACTGTTTTGTAAATAATATGTTAAAATTTTTGCTTCATTAATCTTTGATTTTGAGTAATTAGCTTCAAATATTTTAAATTTTGAATTCCAAAAATATTCCACATAAGTAGAATCGTTTATAATTTCAAATTGTTCACCGTTTTGATTTGTAAGTTGTTGGTTGTAAGTAATTTTTAATGTTAACGGATTTGTATTTTGCACTTTCGATTCAAAATTAAATGTCCTAAAATGAAAAGGATATTGCAAATTTCCATTCTCTAAAACATTTAGAATCGGAATCAATTGATTGTCAAAGTATTTATAAAAGTAAAAATTGAACCACCATATCCCTGTACCACTTTCAAAATTTTCTTTATAGTAAACAACCATTTGTCCATCAGAATCTTTAAAGTGTTCTATTTCAAGCCCATATTTATGAAATATATCGTGCTTAGCAATTATTTTGTTCGATTTTAAAAAAAATACATCACTTTGCCATTGCATTTCGGGTAAACCAAAATAGATAGCAAAATATTCAAAATCAGACTCTTTATTATCAAACGAGATTAAATTTATAGGCACAAAACCTCTTTTATAATACGAAGTATCTATTGTAAAATCGCCAAAAATAAATTTTGCTGTTTTTATATCCATTTCTTTGCGATTTATTGATTTTATAATTAACTCAAAATCAGACTGCGAAAGGCTTTTATTCAGTTGTATTCGATTTTTAAAAATTGAATCTGGTAAAAATTTAACTTTCTCTAATATAGCTTTTTGTGGTAAATTCGACACACTGTCAAAGAAAGAAAGCAATTGTGCTTCTGAATATTCAATATACACTGAATCACTTTGATTATTTGATTGCTTTTCGATATGTTTGCAGGCAAATAATACTAAAAAAAATGAAAAGAAAATAAGTTTTTTCATTGTAGTTTATTAAAAAATGAAACGTAAAATTTTTTTTTTAAAGTATCAATTAAAATACACAAAGTTAAATTAATGTGTAAAAAATAATGGAAATATTAATTTATTCAACTCATTCTTTTTAAATAATAATTAAAATGCTTAATTTTACAAACTCAATAAAGGCTAAAAATAAAGAAATTTCTATATTTTTAGCACTTTTACTATTTTAATAGAAAGCAAATTGATATGCGTGTTATTGATTTTCAGACACAAGAAAAATAAAGATTATGCTTATTTTTTGTAAGCAAAGTAGCTTTAGTTTTATATTCTTTTTTTAAGATTATTCATTTTGTTTGTAAAAACATTGTCATAAAAATTTATCACTAGTAAACAAATACGAAATTATGCGAAAAAATTTAATCATAGTATTACTTTTATTGCTAAGTAATTGGTGCTTTGGGCAATACAACCAAGACGATTTGAAAAAATCGGTAGTGAAAATAATGGTAAAATCGGAAGGACAAGCCAGCTTTTATACCGGATTTGTGTGGAAAAATACCAAACAAATAATTACAACGTTGCATGCATTAAAGCCTAATGCGCAAATAACAGTTATTTACAACGAACAGTTCCCTAAACAGGCGCGGGTTATAAAAGTGCACAAAGAATCTGATTTAATGCTTCTTAAAGTTGATGCTGAGCCTCCACGTGATGTTTTGCCTTTAAACGAATTTTCAAGCGACCCCTTGCAAAACGACGAAAGCATTTTCTTACTTGGATTTACGAGCATGCAAAGCAATTTGCAATTTAAAAACAGCAAAATTCTAAACTCCGAAACTCTAACCTTAAATACATTAATAAACGAGTTTGCAAAAGCAGATTTGCCTGAAAACTGTGTATTAAATGGCTCATTACCTGTAATTAAACACGATTGCGTTTGGCTTCAAGGTATGTCAGGTACGCCCGTAATAAATGCAAATGGCAAATTAATTGGGATTTTAGATGGAGGTTATGAAGTAGGAACATTGAATTTAAGCTGGATTATTCCTGCTCAATTTATCAACGAGTTAGAAAAAAACTTTAGCATGTCGGCACTTGACAATATGGATTTATACAAAAATTATTATTCTGCTGAAGCTCAATTGCCTATAGATGAAGGTGCTACCTACGAAAACGATTTAATTAAATCCATAGAAAAATCATTTGAAGAAACTTTTAATATTTTAGAAGTTAATAACTTTTTATTTCAAAAAACAAAAACTAGAAATTTAACACAATTACTTAGTACAACTTCTAATCAAGAATCAATCAATGAGTTAACAAAACTTTTCCCTTCATTCAATTTCGATTTTAACAAAATAATCTTTGACATTTACCAAGACCAAAGTAAGCACATTTGCTTTGTTTTGCCACAAGGTAAAGTATTGAAAAAGAGTGATGACGCTGATTATTTTGATTTTACTGTCGAATTTGAATACAAGCAAACACATGCTTTGAATTACTCGTTTGGTTGGATAGAAGACTTGATTTCAGAACTTTCTGACGATGATTTGACAAGCAACGCCATTGAATTAGCCGAGTCGCAAGGTGAAAAAATAGACACCTCAAACAACCTTCTTATGCTCGAATACATCGAAAGATACCGCTTTATGGAAAGTATCTCTTTCCACAAAAAGGCTGAAGACGACCAAATAATAAGTTATAATAATTTATATTCTTTTAAACAAAATAAAGACAATTTACTCACAAGACAAATGTATTTTCTAAAAGACAGCGAAAATAAAACCTATCGCATTTATTATTATATGGCGCTTTCAAATAATGGTAACATTATGAATGTGAGTGGAATGTCTGGGCTTGAAGG
Source organism: Draconibacterium orientale (assembly GCA_022729915.1). GTDB lineage: Bacteria > Bacteroidota > Bacteroidia > Bacteroidales > JAIFNL01 > JAIFNL01. The sequence continues at coordinate 11,174 of DZBP01000066.1, forward strand.
CGATTTTTTTACAAAATACAACAAACTTGATTGCGATAAAACTTTAGACGAGACTGGAAATGCTACTTGCAAAGAAGCCTCTGAGTTGTTTTCACTGTTACTTTCTATTTATTTTACTAATTTTGCGATAAATCAATAATTCATTTTTTAATTCTATTATCAATCAACTAATTAATGGTTAAATTTTTAATAATAAGGTTAAGCTCAATTGGCGATATTGTATTGACTACACCTGTGGTTCGTAATTTGAAACAACAAGTCCAAGAGTCTGAAATCCATTATCTTACGAAGCCTCAATATGTTTCTATTTTAGAAAATAACCCAAATATAAGCAAAGTTCACAGCTACAAACCCAATGATAAAGAGTTTTTAAATGAATTGCGCAACGAAGTTTTTGATTATGTTATTGACTTGCATAAAAATATTCGAACTCATTTTTTAAAAAATAAACTGGGAATTTTAGCTTTTTCATTTGATAAATTAAATTGGGAAAAATGGATAATGGTCAATTTTAAAAAGAATAAATTGCCCGATATTCATATTGTGGATAGATATTTGAAAAATTTAGCTGTTTTTGATGTTCGCAATGACCAAAAAGGATTGGATTATTTTGTACCAATTGCCGATGAAATTAATCTTTTGAGCTTGCCTTACAATTTGCCTTATGGTTACATTGCTATTGCTATTGGTGCTCAGCATTTTACTAAGCGAGTGCCCAACGAAAAAGTAATTGAAATTTGCAACAATTTGCAAACTCCTGTTATTTTACTTGGCGGCAAAGAAGATTTTGAAAATGCACAAATTATTGAAGCTCAAGTTACTACTATTAATGTTTACAATGCTTGTGGAAAATATAATTTAAATCAATCGGCATCGCTTGTGCGCCAAGCAAAAGTTGTAATCACGGGCGATACTGGATTGATGCACATCGCGGCTGCTTTTAAAAAGCGAATTATTTCAGTTTGGGGCAATACAATTCCCGAATTTGGAATGTCGCCCTATTTAGCCGATGCAAATTCAGTTATTATTCAAGAAAAAGAATTGAGTTGTCGTCCTTGTTCCAAGATTGGATTTAAAAAGTGTCCACAAAAGCACTTCAAGTGCATGCAAAATATCGATTCCAAAAGAATTGCTGATTTTGCTAATTTGTTGGCTATGAAAGCTTTTTAGATTTAATAAAAGAGTTTTAAAAAGTCATCTGATGAATAAGTTTATTTCGCTGTTAAACAGCTAATTGCAAAATTCATCAGATGAGTAAGTTTTTTTATTCAATTACATAAATTTTGTAATATATTCGGCAATTTGCACAGCATTTGTAGCTGCGCCTTTACGTAAGTTATCTGCTACTATCCACATATTTAGCGTCTTATCGTTTGAATAATCGCGGCGAACTCTACCTACAAATACTTCGTTTTTGTTTTCGGAATATCGAGGCATTGGATAAATTTTGTTTGCTATATCATCTTGAAGTACAACTCCTTCTGTATTTTTCAAAATAGTTTTTACTTCTTCAATTTCAAAATCGCGTTCAAATTCAACATTTACCGATTCTGAATGCCCGCCTACAACAGGCACTCGCACTGCAGTAGCTGTTACACGGATAGAATTATCGCTAAAAATCTTTTTAGTTTCATTTACCAGCTTCATTTCTTCTTTGGTATAAGCATTTTCGGTAAAAACATCGCACTGAGGCAAGCAATTTTTGTCTATCAAATAAGGATACACCATTTTTCCTTCTATTCCGGCTCTTTCGTTTTCAAATTGCTCAACTGCCGCTTTGCCAGTTCCGGTAATCGACTGATAAGTTGATACAACTATTCTATTGATTTTGTATGTTTTGTGCAATTGTGCTAAAGCTACAACCATTTGAATGGTAGAGCAATTGGGGTTTGCAATCACATAATCCTTTGAAGTTAATTCTGAAGCATTTATTTCTGGTACAATTAATTTTTTATCGGGGTTCATTCTCCAAGCCGACGAATTATCAACTACATAGCAACCTACTTCGGCAAATTTTTCTGCCCATTGCAATGAGGTATCGCCGCCTGCCGAAAACAAAGCTATTTGTGGTTTTGCAGCAATTGCATCGGTCATGCTCACAACCTTGTATTTTTTTCCTTTGTATTCAATTTCTTTTCCTATCGATTTTTCAGAAGCCACAGGAATTAGTTCACTCACTGGGAAATTTCTCTCTTCCAATACTTTAAGCATTATGCGTCCTACCATTCCGGTAACGCCCACTACGGCAATTTTCATAAATTTGCGTTTTTATATTATTGATTAAAATTTTTGTTATTTCGCAAAGATAAAAATTATACACTAGTTGAGTTGCTTAGCTATGTTAAATGTACTTTAATTTTACAAAATCTCTTTTTTTTGAACGGTAGGTCTATTTTTTTGTAGGTTGATTCAAATTAACAAAAAATATTCAATTATAAAAAGACGATTTGAGTAATGAACCATATTAAATTGTATGTTTGTTTCGCCAAGTGCTTAAAATTTATTTCAAAACAATTCTATCACCAAGACTTTTGGCTAAATGCATTTGTAATCGTTTTAGATTCAAATACGTTTGCATTATCTGCTTTTGTTCTTCAGCATCGCTAGTGGTTTTTAATTTTTGCTCGGCTTCTTTTAGCAGCGAATCCACCTTTTTTTCTTTGTATTCCATTATTTTTTTTGGAACCGCTTTTTTTAGTGTTATTTCGGTTGTATTACGCACATAATCACCACGTTCCCAGAGCTTGCTTAGTGTGTAACCACCACCCAATAATTCTGCTGCAAAGCGAGCTATCTCGCTATCCTCGTGGTGTGTAAGCCCTTGCAAATCTATTTCTTTTCCTTCATCGAGTTGCAAAAAGCACATATTTAATATTTTGCGATACAGCAAATTTGTAAATTCTAAATCGTCTATTTCTTCAAAAATGGAATCGGTTATGTAAATGGCAACTGTCATAAACTCTTGGGGTTCAAGTTCTAAACCAGTAATATGATTGTCGCGTGCAGTAAAAAGCACTTCGTTGCCATAAGTTAGCAATAAACTTGTAATTTCTTTTTCCAAATCTTCGCAAATACTCGTTTGCTTACTAACTTGCTGAATATTATTTTGTTGGTATGAAGTGCTTTGTGTAGAATTGTTTGAATTAGCATAAAATTCTTTTTTCCGATTGTCGTCAAACTTTTTGCCTAGAATCTTTGAAATTTCCGAATACAATACTTCTTCATTTACATCGAGTATTTGGCTGCACTCCTTTACGTAAACGCTACGCATGATGGAATCAGGAATTACCGAGATACTTCTTACAATATCGTTGATAAGTGTTGCTTTTTTTAGCGGATCTTTTTGCGCTTCACTATAAAGAAGTTTGGTTTTAAATGTAATAAAATCTGTTTCGTTGTCGGAAATGTAATGATTAAACTCTACGGAGTTCATTTGTTTTGAAAACGAATCGGGGTCTTCTCCTTCCGGCAAAAGCAGTACTTTCACATTCAAACCTTCTTCGAGCACCAAATCAATTCCTCTAAGTGAGGCTTTTATACCGGCAGCATCGCCATCATACAAAATGGTCAGATTATTGGTAAAGCGTTTTACAAGGCGTATTTGATTTACTGTGAGTGAAGTACCTGACGAAGCTACCACATTTTCAATGCCTGCTTGGTGCATCGAAATAACATCGGTGTAGCCTTCTACCATAAAACATTTATCGAGCTTTGTTATGGCTCTTTTTGCTTGAAAAATTCCGTAGAGAATATTACTTTTATGGTAAATTTCAGATTCAGGCGAATTTAAATATTTTGCTATTTTTTTGTCATTTTTAAGAGTTCTGCCACCAAATGCTACGACCCTTCCTGCAATATTGTGAATTGGAAACATTACTCGACCTGCAAAGCGGTCAAATTTGTAACTTTCATTGGCTACCGTTAAACCAGTTTGCGTTAAAAAATCGAGTTTGTAACCATTTTTTAACGCATGAGCTGTGAAAGCATCTCGCTTGTCGGGACAATAGCCCAATTCAAAGTTTTTTATGGTTTGTGTGCTAAATCCTCTTTCTTTGAAATAGGTTTGACCTATTGTAATACCTTCATTATCATTCAGTAATATATTAGTAAAATATTTTTGAGCAAAACCCGAAACAATCATCAAACTTTCTCTGTTTTCTTTTTCTTGAATGTCTTCGGTGGTTTCTTCTTTTTCTTCTACCGGAATATTGTATTTTTTTGCAACATATTTAAGTGCTTCAGGATAAGTTAATTGTTCATGTTCCATTATAAAACTAATGGAATTTCCGGCTTTTCCGCAACCAAAGCATTTATAGATTCCTTTGGCAGGCGAAACGGTAAAAGAAGGTGTTTTTTCGTTGTGAAAAGGACAGTTGCCAAGATAATTGACTCCTCTTTTTTTCAAGGAGACAAAATCTTGCACTATTTCCAATATCTGGGCTGAGTCTATTATTTTTTGAACGGTACTTTGATCTATCACAACTTATTAATTGTTTGGTTTTGTGGGTTTTATCGAATACGATAACTGTTTATTAATTTCACAAAGATAGAAAAAAATAAGACAAAGTTTAGCTTTATGTAGTGAAC
>DZBP01000067.1 GCA_022729915.1 Draconibacterium orientale
TTTACTATTTTTTTACTATTCGAATTTATGTTTTTAACTTCGTAAAGTAGAATTAAAATCATTCTCCTATAATTTTCACAAGCACTCTTTTTTTGCGCATTCCGTCGTATTCGCCATAAAAAATTTGTTCCCAAGTACCAAAATCGAGCTTTCCGTCGGTAATCGCTACTAAAACTTCGCGCCCCATCACTTGTCGTTTAAGGTGAGCATCGCCATTGTCTTCATAGCCATTGTGTTTGTATTGGTTATGAGGCTTTTCGGGAGCTAATTTTTCGAGCCAAATTTCAAAATCATGATGTAAACCCGGTTCATCGTCGTTTATGAAAACACTTGCAGTTATGTGCATCGCATTTACCAGTACAAATCCTTCTTTTATTCCACTCTCTACCAAGCATTTATTCACATCTGGAGTAATGTTAATGTATTCTCTTCTTTTGTTGGTATTTACCCAAAGTTCTTTTCTGTACGATTTCATAAATTGATAACTGACTGAATGTTAAATAATTAAATTATATTTTTGAATGTTAAAAATGTTCTTCTTTTACTAATTATTTTCAAAATTATTAAAATTTATTTGATTGAGAAAGAAAATTTCAAGAATTATATTTTTAAATAAAAAATAACAGTAAACGGGCAAGAATACTATCAATTTTGATATTAAATTGATTTTCCAAGCTCGAAAACAAAAGCAAAAAAAAGCTATTATTTAGAAATTCTAACTAAAAAAAGTTAATTTCATTAAAAATATCTTAACATTATTTTAATTTTTGAAAATTAATGCAAACGTTTGAAATAAGTTGTAGCGTTCTAAAATACTCTATAACAGCATTTAGCACACTTTTTTTTTTATCTTTAAACTTGGAAGTAATATTAATTTTTACTTAACTTTGATGAGAGTAAAAAATGTTTTTTTGTTTAACTTAACAAATACTATGTAATTTTATTAAAACGAAAAAATAGTTTGTTTTTTATTCTATGAAAAAAAATCAAAATCGACTGTCTTTTTTTAGCTTTAGAAATTCAATAGTTTAAAAATTTAAATTCTAAAAAAAATATTGGAGAAATAAATTGTAACGAATTATTAGTATTTAGGTTCTACTTTGTGCATTGAGCTAAATTTGATTGTTTAGTTAGTAAAGTGTTTACTATTTATTTGATTACACATATTTTTTTCTCAAATAAATGGCACTGATGCTTATAAAATTTTAATAAATTTATAAATCATTTTCAAAAAAAAAGAAAAGGAATGAACAAAAAACCACGATTAAGCTTTTGGCAAATTTGGAATGTAAGTTTCGGATTTTTAGGAGTTCAGTTTGGATTTGCACTTCAGAATGCAAATGCAAGCCGAATTTTATCCAATTTAGGTGCTGACTTGCACAGTTTATCTTTATTTTGGCTGGTAGCACCCGTTATGGGTTTGTTGGTGCAGCCTATTGTGGGCGCGGCAAGCGATTCTACATGGACTCGCTTAGGCAGACGTTCACCTTTTATTTTGGGCGGAGCAATTGTTTCGATGCTTGCCATGTTTTTTATGCCCAATGCTCCTTTTATTATTACTGCCGGAGGTACAGCTGCGCTTATTTTTGGTGCTGTGATGTTAGCACTTATGGACGGTTCATTTAATGTTACTTTTCAGCCATTCAGAGCTTTAGTTTCGGATATGATGCCCGACGACCAACGAAATTTTGGTTATTCTATTCAAAGCTTTTTAATCAATGTAGGCGCTGTGATTGGTTCTGCTTTACCTTATATTTTGACGTATTTGGGCGTTGCAAATGAAGCTCCGAAAGGAGAGGTGGCAGACTCTGTTATTTGGTCTTTCTATGCTGGAGGCAGTATGTTGATTTTGAGTGTTTTAGTTACCGTTTTTAAAACAAAAGAATATCCGCCTGAAGAGTTTAAACATTATAATGTTGCTCAAAATAAAGAAGTTACACAGAAAATGAGTATTTTTGAAACACTTATTTCTATGCCCAAAACAATGCTTCAACTTTCATTGGTTCAATTTTTTTCATGGTTTCCTCTTTTTTTGATGTGGGTTTATACCGTTCCGGCTGTTGCTCAACATTATTGGCACACTGAAATTGGCGATTCCAGCTCAGCCGCTTTTAACGAAGCCGGAAATTGGGTGGGTATTTCATTTGCTGCATACAGTTTATTTGCTGCACTTTTTTCGCTCATTATGCCTTTTTTGATGAAAGCGATGGGACGAAAAACTGTTTATTCTCTTTCGCTTTTACTCGGTGGACTTGGTTATATTTCAATGTATTTCTTCGCAAATCCCAATTTTTTACTTATTTCAATGATTGGAATTGGTATAGCATGGGCAGCAATTTTGGCATTGCCGTATGCTATTTTGTCGAGCGTTTTACCTGCCGGAAAAACCGGAATTTATATGGGTTTATTTAATTTAACCGTTGTGATTCCTCAAATTTTAAGTGGTCTTTTTTCAGGTTTAATTCTTAACTATGTATTTAATAATCAAGCTATTTATGTTTTAATTCTAGCCGGAATTTGTATGATTTTGGGTGCAGTTTCTGTCTTTTTTGTAAAAGAAAAAATTGAAGCATAAAATTAGTGCATAAAAGTTCAATTCGCATAATTTAAGCTTAGGTGAACTTTTATTTTTCAAATTGTTAGCAATAAAAAAACAAAAAATATAAATCAAAGCGCAGAATTTTTTTTATGAAAATAAAATTTCTTTTCTGCGAAACAATTAGAAAATAATATGAAAAATTATATTAAACATGACCCTTGGAAAATTATTGAAGAGGATTTTGATATGACAAATCATACAGCAAGCGAGAGCCTTTTCAGTTTAGGAAATGGGCGTTTTGGTCAGCGTGCTAATTTTGAGGAAAAATATTCGGGTAAAAGTCTTCAAGGGAATTATGTAGCCGGAGTTTATTATCCCGACAAAACTAGGGTAGGTTGGTGGAAAAACGGCTATCCCGAATATTTTGCAAAAGTGCTTAATGCTCCAAATTGGGTAGGAATAAATGTACAAATTGAAGGCGAAGAATTGGATTTAGCCAAATGCAAAGTAACTGATTTTGTGCGTACTCTAAACATGAAAGAAGGTTTTTTGCACCGTAAATTTACTGCTGAATTTACATCGGGAAAACAAATTAAAGTAGATGTTACTCGTCTTTTGAGCATGACCGATGACGAAACCGCTGTAATTAAATACAGCGTTGAACCAATAAATTTTAGCGGAAAAATTATTTTCTCTCCTTATATTGATGCTGATGTAAAAAATGAGGACGCTAACTACGACGAGAAATTTTGGGACGAAGTAGGGAAAGAAGTTTCAGGAAGTGAAGGCTACATTACTGCTGCCACTAAAAAGACTGATTTTCATGTATGTACAGGCATGAAAACAAAACTTACCGTAGAGGGTAAAGATTTTGAAACTAAAGCTCAATCGCTTGTAAAAGAGAAATTTGTACAAACTAAATTAGAAGTTGATGCCAAACAAGGTCAGCAAGTAACTCTTTTTAAATTTGCAGCCATCACTTCGTCAATGAATTATCCAAAGCATGATGTGCTATCTGCTTGTCATGCTGCACTTTGGCGTGCTTATTCCAATGGATTTGACAAAATGCTTACCGACCAAGCTGCTTGGTGGGAATCGAAATGGGAACACGGAGATATTATTGTAAACGGCGATGTGGCTGCACAACAAGGTATTCGATTCAATATTTATCAATTAAACCAAACTTATACAGGCGAAGATGAACGATTAAATATTGGTCCAAAAGGCTTTACCGGCGAAAAATACGGTGGAAGCACTTATTGGGACACCGAAGCCTATTGTTTGCCTTTCTATTTGGCTACTGCCGAAGAAAATGTAGGCAAAAACTTACTAAAATATCGATTCAAACAACTCGACAAAGCCATTGAAAATGCTCAAAAGCTCGGTTTTAAAGACGGTGCTGCGCTTTATCCAATGGTTACAATGAATGGTGAAGAATGCCACAACGAATGGGAAATTACTTTTGAAGAAATTCATAGAAATGGAGCTATTGCATTTGCTATTTATGACTACATTAGATATACCGGAGATAAAAATTATCTGGTAGATTTTGGTGCGGAAGTTTTAATTGCTATTTCACGCTTTTGGGCACAAAGAGTGAGCTGGTCTGAAGCAAAAGAACAATACGTAATGCTCGGAGTTACAGGACCTAATGAGTACGAAAACAACGTGAACAACAATTGGTACACTTCTAAAGTGGCTACTTGGACTTTAAAATATACGCTCGAAGCTATTGCTTATGTAAAACAAAATGAACCAACTCGTTACACCGAAATAATTGAGAAAATAAAGTTTGATGTAAGCAAAGAACCTAAAAAATGGAAGCATATTTTAGATACAATGTATTTTGCTTACAATGAGAAAATTGATGTTTTCATGCAGCAAGACGGTTTCATGGACAAAGAGCAATTGTTGGCTAAAAATTTGAAATCTAGCGAAAGACCTATAAATCAAAATTGGTCGTGGGATAGAATTTTGAGGTCTGTTTTTATCAAACAAGCCGATGTGTTGCAAGGAATCTATTTGTTTGAAGATGAGTTTGATATGGATACAATTCGCCGAAATTTCGACTTTTATGAGCCTCGCACGGTTCACGAATCGTCGCTTTCGCCTTGCGTACATTCAATTTTGGCTTCAAAAATTGGCGACAACAAACGTGCTTATGAATTTTATTTGCGCACAGCTCGCTTAGACTTAGACGATTACAACAACGAAGTGCACGAAGGTTGCCACATTACCAGCATGGCTGGCACTTGGATGTCGTTTGTGAAAGGATTTGGTGGAATGCGCATTAAAAACGATAAACCTTATTTTGCACCTAACATTCCAGAAGAATGGGAAAGTTATTTGTTTAAAGTAAATTTTAGAGGTTCTATTTTAGAAGTTTTTGTAAGTAAAAACGAAATAACTATTAAAAATTTATTAGAAAAATTGGTTCATTTGACTGTTTTTGATAAAGATTATACTATCAATGCTGGGCAAACATTGAAAATCTAATTTTTGCCTTTTTTAAGTCAAACTTCAAAACAACGATTCTTTTTTTATAGAATCGCTTGTTTTGAAGTTTCTTTTTTATAAGTAGTAAACCAAATTAAATTGTATATTTTGTTTTGCCAAGTGATTAAAATATAATTGATTACGTGAATGTTTGCTTCAATTAAAATAACACCGTTGCTTATTGTTTCAATTACCCTTTTTTTTTTTTAATCAATTGAATGATTCAATTTTATACAAAAACTTTAAGCCAAAAAAGTTAAGCACTTTCCCAAAGTAATAATTTGCTATTAAAATTTGGTGAATTTAGGTAGATTTTATATCTTCGTAAAAAAAATTCGAATTACTTCAAAAAAAAACGGTTTTTTAAAATTTTGTAATTAAATAACTGAAATTTTGATAGTTGAAAGAATATAAAATGAAATACTAAATTCATAAACGAAATGACAAAAAAAGAAAGATACGAAAAAATTATCACGTATTTCAAAGAAAATAAACCTATTGCAGAAACAGAACTCGAATATACCGACCCTTTTCAACTATTGGTTGCGGTAATTTTATCAGCTCAATGTACCGATAAAAGAGTAAATGTAATTACCAAAGAACTTTTTAAACGTTTTCCTACTGCAAAAAAAATGGCAGAAGTAGATTCAGCTGAGGTTTTTGATTACATCAAATCGTGTTCTTATCCCAACAATAAAGCAAAGCATTTAGTAGGAATGGCAAAAATGTTGATTGAAGATTTTAACAACGAAGTGCCTTCTGATATAAATTTGCTTCAAAAATTACCCGGTGTTGGACGAAAAACTGCCAACGTAATAGCTTCGGTAGTTTTTAATATTCCAGCTATGGCTGTTGATACTCATGTATTTAGAGTTTCTGAGCGTTTGGGATTGACCGAAAATTCAAAAACTCCTTTAGAAACGGAAAAGCAACTTGTTAGTAATATCGAACAAGAACTTTTACCCATAGCACATCATTGGTTAATTCTGCACGGACGCTATGTTTGTTTGGCTCGTTCACCAAAATGTAGTGAGTGTGGTTTGACTCAGTTTTGTGAATTTTATTCAAAAAACCAAAATTAATTGTCTTATTTTTAGTATGTTAAGTTTATTTTTTTGAGTTTCAATAAAAAAACTTGGTAAAAAACATTTTATTATTTATATTTGCTTTCCAAATAACAAAAAGAAATTACAAAAATAGACAGTCAAATAGCAAATTAATTTTAATAAAATGTTAAATTTACTGATGAAAAAGATGTTTTGTAATTCTTTTTTAACTCAAATATACAATTTTTATTTAGAGTGTATCAATCTTTAAACCATAAAATTATACTAAATATATGGATTTGTTTATAAAAAAAATAATTCTTTTTTTTCAAATGCTTTTAGCTAAAAAGTCTAATAATGAAGTAGTTATTACTAAAACAAACTCAAAAATAATTGCATCAAAGCAGCAGGTAAAAAAAGAAACATCTAAAACGCAAGATTCGAAAAAAATAGAATCGAAGCAAACTTCAAATTTAATTAAAACTGAACCTTCAAAAATAAAAAATATGGATTCTATTAGTTTACAAGTACTTAGGAAAGGTAGCGAAGGAGCTCAAGTTGAACAATGGCAACTTTTTTTAGTTGGGCAAGGCTTACTAAAAGTAGCTGATGGTGATTTTGGGCAAACCACGAAAGAAGCTACAATTCAGTTTCAAAAGCTTCAGGGCTTACTTGCCGATGGAGTGGTAGGCAACTCATGCTACGGAAAAGCGATGACTTTGGGCTTTGAGGTAGTACAAGATAATGCAAACGACAAAACAAGCGCATATTGGCCCCCAAAACCCAATTTTGAAGCCGTTTACAACGACGAAAAACGTTTTGAAATGTTTGGTAAATTTGAATATACTTCTGACGAACAAGGCAATATAATTGTAATTGGAAATTGGAAAGAAGAAAATATCATCACAATTGATGTGCCTCAGCTTAAAGGGATTGACATGTACGGAAAGCCTAAAGCTACCGGAAGTATTTATTTTCACAAAAAAGCTGCCGCTCAAATGCAAGCGTTGTGGGCTGAATGGGAAAAAGCGGGCTTACTACATTTAGTAAAAACTTGGAATGGAACTTATTCGCCACGTTGCATAAGAGGAAGCCAAACAAAACTGAGTAACCATGCGTTTGGTACAGCTTTTGACATCAATGTAAAATGGAATGGTCTAGCAAAACGTCCGGCACTTGTAGGCGAGGAAGGTTCTGTACGTGAGCTTGTTGAGATAGCCAACAAACTTGGTTTTTATTGGGGCGGGCATTTTAGCCGAAAAGATGGAATGCACTTTGAAATTGCAAAATTATTATAATAATATTCAGGAATTAATCTATTGAATATCAATATTTTAATTCCTTAATTAATTGCTTTTTTTTGTGTGATTACAATTAAATATTGAAAATTTAAGAATTTTTCTTACTTTTGTAATTCAATAGCAGAATTTTAATTTTTAAAATCTGTGTTTTAGTAAATTTGGTCATAATAATAAAGCTGAAAAGACATACTTTAGGATAAAGTCTTGATATTTAGAGTTATATAATTTTAAAATTATCTAATAAAAAGAATGGAAGAATCTGTAAATAAGCAGAAAACTGGCAATAAATTGCTACTTATTTTGGGAGCAATTGTATTAATAGCAATAACAGGTGCAATTATTTGGTATTTCTCGCACAATGCAAAAGTAAGCCTAACTGCTGACACTGATGTGGTTATAAATATTGATAACCAAAAAATTGATTTAGAGGCAAACAAACCTAAAACGATTGAATTGGGAATCGGTACCTATTCGCTAGAGATTTTAGAAAAAAAATATAATTTTTCGGAAAAAGCTGAAATTGAAATAAAATCAAGATTTGAAAAACAAGAGCATAAATTTAGTTTTCGCTCAAAAATAGCAGAAGAAGAAGCTATTTTGGCTGCTCGACAAAATAAAACTATAGCTGGTTATAAAAAGTATCTTACTGATTTTCCGAATGGTAGATATGCCAAAGAAGCTGACGAAGGTGTAGTATTTTTAACCAGTCAAATGGACGAAGACCTTATTAAAGCAGATTCAGCAGCTTTTGAAACTGCAAAAAAAACGGGTAAAATTCTTTCATTTGAAGAATATAAAAAGCTTTTTCCAAAAGGAATTTACGTTAATGAAGCCAATGAAAATATTAAAGTTTTAAAAGAAAAAGATACTTTGGCTTTTGAACAAGCTCAAAAAGAGAATACTATTCCGGCTTTTGAAATTTACATAAAAAATACAAAAGACGGATTGTTTTTAAATGAAGCAAACAACGAAATAAAACGCATAAAAGCTGAAATTGAACACCGAAAAAAAGATAATGACGCTTTTGATTTGGCAAAAAAAGAAAATACAATCGAAGCCTATAAAGCATATCTTGCTGATTTTCCGAAAGCATACAATTCCAAAGAAGCAAATGCGAAAATTAAAGAAATTGAAGAAGAAAATTATCGACGTTGGGTTGCTAACGAAGAACCTATATGGCAAAAAGCTGTTAAAACAGAAAAAATAACGGATTACGAAAAATATATTGATACTTATCCGCGTGGAAAATACATTTCTGAAGCTAAAAGTATGTATTCCATGCTTGATAAAGAGCAAAAATACCAACTTAAAGCACCTCCGGGCTTCAAATATGTAGAAGGAGGAACTTTTGAAATGGGCTCAAACAAAGGCAGCGGCGACGAAAGTCCTGTGCATTCTGTGAAACTGGAAAGTTTTTACATTTCAAAATATGAAATCACGAACGAACAATATGCTAAGTTTTTGAATGAGTACGGCGGAGATGTTGTAAAATCAGGCGATAGCAAAGGTCAAGCAATGATATATTCTGACGATTGGGGAGTAACTTTTGATGGAAATAAATGGAAAGCTCAAATAGGTTATGAAGAGCACCCTGTTATTTACGTAACTTGGTATGGTGCAAAAGAATATTGTGCTTTTTATGGTTATCGTTTGCCTTCCGAAGCTGAGTGGGAATTTGCTGCAAACGGCGGTATAAAAGCAAATGCAAAGACTTTATACTCAGGAAGTAACAACCCAAAAGCTGTTGCTTGGTATTACGAAACTGCTACTACAACCATGAAAGTTGGTAAAAAGGGAGCTAACCGCTTGGGAATCTACGATATGACCGGAAACGTGTGGGAATGGGTAGAAGATTGGCATGAAAAAAACTATTATAGTAGAAGTCCAAAAATTGACCCTAAAGGTCCGGCTTCGGGTATTACTAAAGTGCTCAGAGGAGGTTCTTTTTTTGAGATAACTAACAAGCTTAGAATTACTTACAGAGATTTTAGCTATCCTATTATTGGATATTACAACTATGGTTTTAGACCGGTAAAGGATATAAAGGATTAATATTTTTAAGAAATTTTTTTTCCTTTCATTTTGATTTTAACTTTCAGAAAAAGTTTTTTTTCAGAAAGTTAATTTTTTTTAAGCTCGAATGTTATTTTCAACTGCCTTTATGCTTGCATCTAATTGTCAAGCACTTGGCTAAAAAATATACAATTATTGATTTTTTATTTCAGATAAACTTACAATACAAGAATTTTTTTTTCTTAAAAAATGCCAAAAACAATTTATTTTTTAAAATGAATAAAACTACTCTACAAGAACAAAATATGCTCGATTTGTTCAAAAGCTGGACAAACGAAAAAGTAATAAAAATTGAGATTCTGCCAAAATCTGGTTCAAACAGAGTCTATTATCGAATTTGGTCAGAAACAAAAACTGCAATTGGTGCATACAACGAAGATTTGAAAGAAAATAAAGCTTTCATAGAATTTTCAAAGCATTTTAAATCAAAAAACTTAAATGTACCCGAAATTTACGCCGAAAATTTAGACCAAAATATATATTTGCAAGAAGATTTGGGCGATGAAACTTTGTTTTCGTACTTGTCGCATGCACGTATTGACGAGGATTTTGGCGATGAACTTATTTCAATATATAAAAATGTAATAAGAGAAATGCCAAAATTTCAGATTAAAGGCTCAGATGGTTTGGATTATTCTAAATCATATCCTCGCTATTCGTTTGATAAGCAGTCGATGATGTGGGATTTACACTATTTTAAGTATTATTTTTTGAAACTTGCTAATATTTTATTCGACGAGCAAGAGCTTGAAAATGATTATCATAAGCTTTCTGATTATTTGCTTGAAGCGGATTCTGAATATTTCTTGTATCGCGATTTTCAGTCGCGCAACATTATGCTAAAAGATTCAAAACCCTATTTCATTGATTACCAAGGTGGACGAAAAGGAGCATTGCAATACGACTTGGCTTCATTGCTTTATGATGGCAAAGCTGCTATCCCGCAATCGGTGCGAATTGAACTGTTAGATTTTTATATTGAAGAAACTTCAAAATATACTCCTCTTAATGCCGAAAAATTTAAACAATATTATCATGGTTTTGTATTTATTCGAATTATGCAAGCGATGGGAGCTTATGGTTTTAGAGGATTTTATGAGCGAAAATTGCATTTTTTGAAAAGTATTCCTTTTGCAATCGACAATTTGGAGTGGTTGCTCGAAAATGCGAAAATGCCTATTGAAGTTCCTACTTTGATGAAAGCTTTGAAAGCTGTAACAAAATCCGAAAAACTGAAAGAACTTGGTGCTGATTTAGAGAAACTTACGGTACATATCAATAGTTTTTCCTATAAAAAAGGTATTCCAATTGACGAAACCGGAAATGGAGGCGGTTTTGTTTTCGATTGCAGAGCTCTACCTAATCCAGGCAAATTAGATGAATACAAACGATTGACCGGAATGGACAAACCCGTAATCGAATTTCTTGATAATGAGCTAGAAATGCAGGATTATTTGACTGATATTTTTTCAATTGTAGACAAATCTATCCAAAAATACATGAAAAGAAAATTCACTAATTTAATGGTGAATTTTGGTTGTACCGGCGGACAACATCGTTCAGTTTATAGTGCCGAACGATTGAAAAAGCATTTTGAGAGCAAATACAATCTTAATATTAAATTGCGCCACAGAGAACAAGAAAATTTATTAAACTAGCTAAAATTTAACACTATTTATCTGTTTTTTCATATAAACAGATACAAAAATTTGCTGAAAAAAATTTTAAAAAGAGGCATTTGCATAATTTATGCAAGTTCCTCTTTTTAATTTTCAATTACCTTTATAAACAAAAATTTGCCACAAATCGATTCCAAGCTAATATTTTTTTTAAAATTATCTGAATAAAAATTGGCAAATAGGTTTTGTTCAGAATCTAATTTTGTCGGATTTTTTATGAATTTAGCTAAAATTAAATCTAATTATTTATCATAAATTCCATATTTTTCTCAATTTTCAACTTATGATGTATAAATGATGTCCTTTTTTTACAATGTTACAAAAAAAACGATGTTTTAAATCAGAAAATAATCAATTTTGATGTAGTAAAAGTGTAGCTCATTTTTAAGGTTTGTTTTATTATTGTGCTAAATTTGTTGGAAATGAAATATTAAAATCAAAATTGGAAATAATTTATTTTTTTTATCGATTTATAAATTGTATGTATTTGAAAATATTTTAGTTGCTAGCATCAATTCTACATTTTTTTATGTGGAATTGATGTTTACTTGATAATAATTTAATTTGTGCGCTTTATTATAATAATTTTAATTTGTTATTCTGGAAAAAAATTAAAACATTTACACCTTATTAGGAAAAAACTAAATTTGAAATGTAATACTTATAATTATTTGAATATGAATAAATTATCGCATGTTGATAGCAATGGAAAAGCTCGAATGGTAGATGTTGGAAATAAAAGCCAGCAACTTAGAATTGCTAAAGCCATAGGACACATTACTTTAAATGAAGAAACTCGCAAGCAAATAGCCGAAAATAGTAACAAAAAGGGTGATGTTTTAACCGTTGCTGAAATTGCCGGTATTGGGGCTGCAAAGCAAACTTCAAACCTTATTCCATTGTGCCACACATTGTTACTTACAAAAGTAAAAGTAACTGCTGAGCTTGACCAAAGCGGAGTTACTATTACGTCTGATGTACGCTGTATTGGACAAACTGGTGTTGAAATGGAGGCTTTAACTGGTGTAAGTGTCGGATTATTAACTATTTATGATATGTGCAAAGCCATCGATAAAACAATGATTATCGAAAACATTAGACTTTTAGAAAAAGAAAAACACGATTTGACCGAATAGAATAAAACAATAAAACTTTTTCTTTTATTTTTTTCAAAACCTCAAACTAACATAATATACACATGGAAGGTAAAGCATTTAAAAATCTGAAAATAAGAGTTATAACATTAAGTGACAGAGCAAGTCAAGGGATTTATCCAGACAAAAGTGGAGTGTTGATTAAGGAAATACTTGAAAACTTCTTTTCAGATTTAGACTGGAAATACGAAATTGCATACAATTTAATTCCCGATAGCGAAGTTCAATTGAGCGAATTAATTTCAAAAAGTATTGAAAACAAAGAAGATATAATCATTACAACTGGTGGAACGGGAGTAGGACCAAGAGATTTTACGCCCGAAGTAATTAAAAAATTTCCGGTAAAAGAAATTACCGGAATTATGGAAAATATCCGCATAAAATATGGTTCTGAAAAGCCTAATGCTTTGTTAAGCAGAGGAATAGCTGGAGTTATTCACGAAACGCAAATTTATGCTTTGCCGGGTAGCGCAAAGGCTGTAAGAGAATACATGACCGAAATTTTAAAAACAATAGAACACCTTGTTTTTATGATTCATGGAGTTGATACTCATTAGTTTAAACATTTAAATCTATATTTTAAAATAAGCAACTAATTTATTCAATTCTTCAGCCATTTTGAGCAATTTTCCGGATTGTTCGTTTATATTTTCCGAATTATTGGTATTTTCATCGGCTATTTTGTTCAGTGTTGTTGTAATTTCGTTCAAACTGTCAATAGTTGTGGATTGTAATCTTGCTCCTGCATAAATTTCCTTAACAATCGAAACTGTTTTTTGAATTTCAGGAATAAGTAATTCCATATTCCTTCCAGTTTTTTCAACCGCTTTTACACTGTCAGAAGCTAACATATTCATTTCTTTAGCAGCTATTTGGCTTTTTTCAGCAAGTTTGCGAATTTCAGAGGCAACTACTGAAAAACCTTTTCCGGTTTCGCCAGCACGTGCTGCTTCAATAGCTGCATTTACTGCCAAAAGGTCAGTGCGTGCAGAAATTTCATTTATTACCTGAATTCTTTCAGCTACAAGTTTCATTATATTCACTGCTTCCCTCGATTCAATAGTGTTGTTAGCTATTTGTTTTGCAACTCCTTCGGTAATTCTTTCGGCTTCTGCTGAATTTTGTGCATTATTTTTTATGTTTTCTTGCATTTCTTCCACCACAAAATTTACTTCATCAGCTCTATTTCTTTCAAATGAAACATTGGTTGTAAGCTCTCGCGAGTTGATTAATAAATTTTTTCCATTTGTTTTTAAATCATTTGATATGGATTTTATTTTTTTTACAATTGCTTTTAAATTATTAGTCATCAACTTGATATGACTTGTTAAATCGCCAATTTCGTCTTTATTTTTTAATGAAAATTCAGCGTTTAAGTTGCCTTTGCTTATTTCTTCAGTATATTTTACACCTATAGCTATTGATTTGTTAATGTTTCTTGAAATTAACAAAATGCTGATTATCAATAAAATCAATCCAGCTAAAGCAACAATTAACGAATTTATTAAAATCTTTTTAGAATCTTTTAAAATGTTGTTCATCGGAATAATCATTCCAAGCGACCATGGTTTATCAATATTTCCAAATTTAACAGGTACATGAAGCACATAAACTTGCTCATTGGTTTCAGTTAATGTAGCTATAAATCCAATTTCTTTTCCGGCTTTAATTTTTTCGCTTATGTGAAATAGGCTATCTTCCTCAGGGTTTATGTTTTTAAAATAATCGCCTATTAAAGCTCTGTCTATGTGCGAAATATATTTACATTCATTTGAAAGTAAATAAGCATATCCGGTTTCAAAAACTTTAAGGTTTGCAATAAAATCTTCGTAATGTTTTAAGGTGATGTCGATTCCGGCAACACCGGCAAATTTTTTACCATTAAAAAATGGAACACAAATACTTGTTAAAAATATCGAATCGCTAGTGCTGGATTTATACTTGTAAGCATAAGGTTCTAAAATAGTTAAAACTTGATTGTGTTTTATTTGATAGTAAGTTCCTTTGTTTTCAAAGAGTGTATCGAGTAAGTCTTCGTTATAATTTATTTGGTTTTTTGAATCTCTAAAAAATATAAATCCCTGTCGTCCAAACTCTTTTTCGAATTCTGGGTTTAGTTCTTTGAGCTCCCAATGAGTCCAAGTTGAAACAAATTCGGTTTTTTCATTAATAACTTTTTCCAGTAAAAATTTTGTAGAATTTAAAACTTCTGGATTTGTATTTTGAAAATAATTACTGTTATTATAGGCTAGTGTATTGCATGTTGCAATATATCCGGTCATTTCTGCTTCAATCTTAGACGCCGTTTGATATGCATAAGATTTTGCATATTTTTGTGCATCGCTAAAAGCCCGCTTATTAAAATTGTACAAGAAATAAGAAATAATAATTCCGACTATAATTATGGTTGCGGAAAGAACAAAAATAAAAAGTTTATTCTTTATTGTAAGTTTCATTAACGCTTTTTCTAACTTTTTTGCCATAGCTATTGAATGAATTCTTTTGGAACTAGTTGATAATAATTTGTGAATTAAAAAACAAAAATTTATATAATAGTATATAAAAAAATGTGTGCTTACACTTTGCATTATTTTTTAATAGAGTGTAAATATAATGAATTTTTTAAATAAAATAAAATTATTTAAAAATTATCAAACCTTACTCTTGAAAAATTTCTGCTATCAGGAAGCCGTTTTTTAAAAGATTTTCTGATTTTAAAATTGTTTGCAATTGCATATCGGGCAGCAAGTTTAATTTGCTGTTTGCTTTGAATACATCTATTTTGTTGTTTTTCATATAATTGGCTAAACCTGCTGCTTTGTGATACCCAATATAAGGAGTGAGCGCTGTACAAATTGAAGCACTTTTAAATAATTTTTCTTCGGCAAATGATTTGTTTACTTTCAAATCCGAAAATAAATTTTCTTTAATACTTGAATTACAGGCAATTAAGAGTTTTATAGATTCTATCAACGCATTTCCTATCGAAGGCAAATAAGCATTCAAATCTAAGCAACCTAAAGCACTCAATGAGCTTATTAGCATATCATTAGAATAAATTTTGTGTGTGGCTGAAATTACAAATTCTACTATTACCGGATTTATTTTTCCTGGCATTATCGAACTTCCCGTTTGTTTTTGAGGAATCTCTATTTCATTATTATTCAGAATGTTAGAAGAAAGTAAGCGCAAATCAGAAACTATTTTTTCTAAATTTACTGCATGAGATTTCAAAATAGCGTGAACCTCTACAAAACTATCGGTATTATTGGTAGCGTCAGCTAAATTTTCGCTGCGAGTAAGCGGTAATTTACTTATATTTTGCAGAGTATTAGATACTTCCATTACAAAAAATCGTGGAATTGCCAAAGCTGTACCAGTAGCTCCACCACCTAAATTTATAACTTTGATGCGTTCAAATGCTTTGGAAACGCGCCACCAATCGCGCGAAAGTGCTTCATTATAAGT
>DZBP01000068.1:0-7289 GCA_022729915.1 Draconibacterium orientale
GAAGATTGATTCAGATTGAAATAGATTGAAATAGATTGAATTTATTTGGCTTTATGATTTTGTTTGCATAAATTTGTTGAAAATTTAAAAAAACTCATTCAGGACTTTCGTAGAGAAACTCTTTTTTAGAAAATAACAGATTACTTTATTTACTCGGTGTTTTTATTCGGGTGGTTTGCTGTTGTTTTAGGAAAAGGTTTTTGATGGAGTGTGCTGAATGGGTTTTTTATGTTTTATATTTGATTAAAGTAAGGTACTTTTGCTTTTTTACAAGATAAAGTGCACAATATGTTTCAAGAGTTTTAATATTAAATACCAATAATTTTAAAAAATAAGTAACACTTCGTAAAAAGATATATACACTTTTAGGAGTACAAATAAAAATGTTATAACATAATTAAATTAAGTAAAAATGGAAAACCAAAAACAAAGATTAATCAAAAAAGAAGCTGAAATTGAGAACTTAATAAAGAAAAGCTATAATTCAAAATCCGTAATAAAAGATGGCATTGTTGATATAGATTTGTACATTAAAGCCAAATATAAAATCCTTTGGGTTTTAAAAGAGCCGCATGATAAAAGTAAAGAATTGATTGGTTGGGATATGCGTGATTTATTAAATGATGCAAAATATGAATCTGGCTTAAATCCTGATATGAAATCTACTTTTCCTTTGGTAATTTATTCAACTTATAGTATTTTAAACGACTTGATTGTTTGGGATAAAATTCCATATATGAAAGATGATAGCGATTTGATTGATATTTTGAAATCTATCGCTATAATAAATATAAAGAAATTGCCTGCTTCTTCACAAAGTAAAGATAATGAAATACAAGATGCTTACAATCAATATAAATCAATAATTCTTAAACAAATTATGGATTATGAACCTGATATTATTATTTGCGGAAATACTTTCAAATATATGAAAGAAGATTTAATTGAATTATTAGAATTAAAAGAACCCAAAACACAAAATTATCCAACTGACCACTACTATAATGACAAAAAATTGGTAATTGATACGTATCATCCAAATCAAAAATCAATCACGCATATAAAATATTTTGAAGGTATAATAGATGCCGTAAAAAAATGGGAAAAATCAAAAAAATAGAAAAACATGACAAAGTTTAAATTACAAATAATAGCAATTATTCTTTCTTTTTATTCAATAGAAACTTTTTCTCAAAATTTGAATGATTTTGATAAGCAACTAATTGGAAATACCGAAATTTTCGAACTTAGCTCTGTTCTGACTAAAACGTTAGGTAGTAAAAGTAATAGAAATAAAATAGCAATCAAAATACCTGAAATGACTGAATATATATTAATTCAAGTTGAGGTAGATAATGAAAATGTAAAAATTGATAGAAAAAACAATCAAGAGCTTTTAGATAATTTAAAAAAATCAAATACAGATGCAAACACAAAATTAGTAGGAGGATTAGCTATTTTAGCATTTCGCCCACCAAGTACAGGTCATAAATGCGATTTTTTTGTTTTTCCTGATAGACAGAATTTTAATGAGTTTACCAAATCAGGTGTAGCACTTGCTAATTATTCAGACAACTGGAAAGCATATAATGAACCTTTAAAAAAATATCAGACAGAAAGTTTTAATATAATAATTGAAGTTAGCAAATTAAGTGATAAAAACTATTTATATCTTGGTTTTAGAAATAATGCACAAAATCAATCAATTAAAGTAGCTCTTGATGCTATCGCATTTATAGGAAATGGCTGGGATATTGAATTAAAGAATAATTTGTATAAAGATTATTATGATAATTTTATTAAATCAGGATTAACAAAAGAAGAAGCTACAAAAGTAACAGATTGCATACTAGCTCGTTTGCAACAAAAAACACGAACTGAGATTAATAATATGCCTGATTATTTAAAAAAAGAATTCTTTAACACAGCTACTTCAGATTGTATAAATGAACTAAAAACTCAAGTAGATAATGAAGATAAGGCAAAAGATTATGGAAGCCTTGGATGGAAAGCTTATGAAAAAAAAGATTTTGAAAATTGTCTCAAGTATAGCAAACAAGCCATTGAATTAGATAATTCACTAATTTGGGTTCATTTTAATATTGCATTAGTCTATTTAGTTACAGGAAAACCTGAAGCCACAGATAAATATATTAATACAATACAAATGAGCAAATACAATACAAAAAATCAGTTTTATCTTAAATCTGCATTAAAAGATATTGAAGATTATGAAAAAAAATACGGGGTATTAAAAAATGCTAGTGATATAAAATATTTGCTAAAATCAAAAATAGAAAAATGAAATTGTGTATCTCATTTTAAACACATTTAGCAACTCATTCTCAAAAAAATACCTCAAAAAAAAAGCCGCCCTCACAGGCAGCTTTTTTTTTGAGATAAGCTAAACGGATTTTAGCGTTTGTGGATTCGGCGTCTGTAACTTCTGAATTTTTGTAGTTTGCGGTAAATAATCCACGATGCAAACAGTATAAAGAAGCCAAAAATAAGTAAAGCTCTGCTGGTATTTAGGCTGTCGCCTTTGGCTCGGCTCCAGAGTTCGAGCACTTTGTCGTTCTTGTCGAGAAAATCGTGGAGCAACACCGTGCGTGCTACCAAGTTACTGTCGGGATATTGTATGGAGTTTACTTGCAAACTGTCGTTGCCGGCACCAAAAAAGTAACTTAAATTAACGGTTTCTGTAAGCGACGAATCTATTTGTGCTTCGAGTACTTCGGGCGTTCCTATTGCGCTGGTGTATCCGCTTACGTCCATGTTGCGCAAAGCAATTTCCGATTGGCACAGGTAATTGAGAAAATAGCTGGCAGCCTTTACGTTGCGAGCATATTTGGGAATCACCCAACCATCGAACCACATGTTGCTGCCTTCTTTTGGAATCACATAATCCAATTCCACGCCTACGCTGGCTGCTTCTTCCACTGCCCAAACGGCATCGCCACTCCATGCGTAATTAATCCAGATTTCGCCTTTGGTCATCATTTCTTTACCAAAATCGGCTTCCCAACCCGCAATGTTTGGTTTGAGCAACTTCAATTGTTTTTCAACCATCGCAAAATCCGCAGCCGTGTGGTTGTTTGAAACTTGGTATCGTGTGCGTTTGCCCGATTCTATTTCGGAATAAAAACCTGTGATGGCAGCCACGTTGTAAATGTCCCAATAGTGGTCTTTCATCAAAATCTTTCCTTTGTTTTTGGTATCCCACAAGCATTGCCATGTTTCTACTTCGTTTTTCGGAATTAGTTTGGTATTGTACAAAATGCCCGAAGTTCCCCACATATAAGGCACCATGTAGTCGGCGGCTTTCATTCCGGGCGCACTAAATGCGTCCATTCGGTTAGAAATGAAAGGCGAAATGTTTCCAAAATAATTGGGTGTTTTGCCAAAGTTTTTATCAATCGGAAGCAACATACCGTTGCGCAACATACGCTCGATGATGTATTGAGTTGGACACACCAAATCAAAATCTTCTTTTCCCAAAGCTATTTTGGTGTACATTACTTCGGTCATATCGAATACTTGATAAACTATTTCCACTTCTTCGCCCGTTTGCTCTTTGTACCATTCGGGAAATTCGGTGAGCAAATCCTCATCGATGTAGTCAGCCCAGTTGTATATTTTCAGAATTTTCTTACGCGAAGTTTCGCTTTCTTTGCACGAATTACTGACCATCGAAACGGTTGCAATAAACAAAAATAGCAGAAAATAATGAATGTATTTTGAATAAGAATTACGTTTCATGTGTTACAATTTCTTTTTAACGGCTCTTTGATTGATGACTAACAAAAGCACCAAAACGGTGATGAAAATAATCGACGAAAGCGGTCGCAGCTCAGGAGTAAGTCCACCTTTGCGGGCATCGGCATAAATGTAGGTCGAAAGCGTTTCGAGTCCTTCGTTTCCAATGGTAAACAAAGTAACCACAAAATCGTCGATGGAAAGCGTGAAGGCAAGAATAAAACCGCTAATCATTCCGGGTTTTAGTTCGGGCAACAAAATTCGACGCAAAGCCAACAAAGGCGTTGCTCCCAAATCCAAAGCAGCTTCGTACAAATTCGGATTCATGCGGCGCAAGCGAGGCAACACACTCAGCACCACATAAGGCGTGCAAAATGTGATGTGTGCCAACACTACCGTAGTGTAACCTTGCGAAATGCCAATGCTTACAAAAAGCAAAAACAGTGAAATAGCCGTAATAATGTCGGGATTGAGAATTGGAATTATATTGGCAGTTTGAACGGCTTTTTGTTGTCGTGGGTTCAAATTGTGAATGCCTATGGCTGCCATTGTACCCAACAAAGTAGATGCAAATGCCGAAATCAACCCAATAATAAGCGTATTCCACAAAGCACTCGTGAGCGAATGGTGCACGCCGCCTTGAAAAAGCGAAGTGTAAAGTTTCAATGAAAAACCAGTCCAATTGCCCAAAACTTTGGCTTCGGTAAATGAAAAAATGATGATGATAAAAATGGGTGCATAAAGCATTGCCAACAACAGCCCTAAATACGAGTAAGTTACGAGTTTTTTTGTCATATCAAATTGCCCTCCTCTGCTGCTTTTGTATTGCTTTCAGTGTTAATGAGCGAGGTAAATCCTATCAAAAGAAGCATTACAAGCGACAAAGCCGCACCGTAATTCCACATTCCGTTGTAAATATTTTCTTGCAGCGTGGTTCCGAAGAGCTTAATGTTGTTGATAGTAAGCAGTTCGGCAATAGCAAAAGTAGAAATTACCGGCATAAAAACCATCATAATGCCACTCGAAATGCCCGGAAAGGACAAGGGCAAGATGGTTTTGAAAAACACTTGTCGAGGATTTGCTCCCAAATCTTGAGTGGCTTCAATCAAACTTTTGTCTGTTTTTTGCAAAATATTGTAAATAGGATAAATCATAAAGGGCAGAAAATTATAAACCATTCCGAAAAGAAGCGCACCTTCGCCCAAGGGTAATTTCAAAAAGTCGAACAGTGCAACGGTGGCTAAGGTTCGTATCAAAAAATTAATCCACATGGGAAGAATGAAAAGAATAACTAAGAGTTTTGCTCTTGCCGAATCCATTCTGCTCAATAAATAAGCTGCCGGATAACCCAACAAAATGCACAGAAAGGTAGTAATTAAAGCAACTCCAATGGAATAAATAAACGTATTCATGGCTTCGGGTTGCATCAAAAACTTGCGAAAGTTGGTTAGCGAAAGTTCGCCTTCGTTGTTTGCAAAGGCATAAAAAACAATTAAAAGCATGGGTATTAGCACAAAAAGAGCTAAGTACAGCACATAAGGAATAGTCCAATTCCTTCTACGTCCGAAATAAGATGCTATTTTGGTTTGCACGTTTTATACTTGGGGGTTTAAATGTTTTCGATTTTGATAAACTCTGGCATAATGCTAATTCCTATTCGGTCGGCATCGTCCCAAATGTCGTTTGTATCAACAAAAATATTGTCGCCATCTTGAGTTAGAACTGTAATGTGGTAGTGGTTTCCTTTGTAAAGAATAAAACTTACCACACCGCTGAGCATTCCTTCTTCTTCGTTGTCGTGTAGCAAAACGTTTGCAAATTCAACCAAAACTTTCACTTTTGTACCGACAGCAAATTTTTGTGCCTCGTTGCATTTGAATGTTTGGTCTAAAAATTTTACATGATTTTTGTCCACCACTATTCCTTCAAACGTATTTAAGTGGCGTTCTTTTTTCATTACCTGAATATCAAAAGGCTTTACACGCAAACCCACAGTACGTCCAACTTCAAACTGGTGGTAATCTTGAATCATAAATTCAAAACCTTCGGGTGTGAGTACCATCATTTCGTAATGCACACCTTTGAAAATACACGAAGTAACTTGTCCGCTAAATTGTGCGGCTTCCGAGAGTTCAAAAATGTAAATATCTTCGGGTCTTATTACTACTTCAACGGGTTCGTTAGGCGCAAAACCTTTATCAACGCATTCTATTTCGTGCCCTGCAAAACTCACAAGACTATCTTTTATCATAATTCCGTTGAGAATGTTGCTTTCGCCAATAAAATCGGCAACATAAGAGTTAGCCGGTTCGTTGTAAATTTCGGTTGGCGTGCCAATTTGTTGAATCACACCTTCACGCATTACTACAATTCGGTCGCTCAGTGTCAATGCTTCTTCTTGGTCGTGCGTGATGTAAACAAAGCTGATTCCAAGTTTTTTGTGCATCGCTTTAATTTCCATTTGCATATCTTTTCGCATTTTAAGGTCGAGCGCAGCAAGCGGCTCGTCGAGCAAAAGCACTTCGGGTTGGTTTACAATGGCACGTGCTATGGCAACACGTTGTTGCTGTCCGCCCGAAAGAGAATCGACATCACGCTCTTCGTAGTCGGTCATAATCACCATTTTGAGTACTTGCATTACCCTTTTTTGAATTTCTTCTTTTGGCATTTTTTTCAATTGAAGACCAAAGGCAATGTTGTTGTACACATTCAGATGCGGAAAAAGAGCATATTTCTGAAAAACAGTATTTACCGGACGCAAGTGTGGCGGCGTGTGCGTCATTTCCTTGCCATCGATGGTTATTTTTCCGCCGGAAGCCTTCAAAAAACCTGCGATGAGCCTCATTAAGGTTGTTTTTCCACAACCCGAAGGTCCTAAAATGGTTACAAACTCACCTTTCCCTATCGAGAGGTTGATGTCTTTGAGCACTGTTTTGTCGCCAAAAGTGTGCGATAAATGCTCAATGGTAATAATATCGTTGGCAATGTTTTGCATCTATTTAATAAAGAATAAACGTTGAGTGAATACGATAGTTACTTAAATTAAAATTAATTGCAAAAGTAAAAATTAATTATGAATTATGAATTATGAATTGTTAAATTGTTAAATTGTTGTATTGTTAATTGTTAAATTGTTAAATTGCTGAATTGTTGAATTGATACTATTTAAGATATAAATTTTTATTTGTGATGGAGCTGGTATTAGAAATACCAGCTTATTTTTTTTGTGTTGGGCTTGGTTTTTTGTTGGTTTGGTAGGGAAAAAGGCTGATTTTAAGGTAATAATACTTTGGGAGAATGATTTTTGTTGAATCGGATTGCTTTTTTTTTCTGTACGATGAGCATTTTGTGCTGACCGATGAGCATTTTGTGCTGACCGATGAGCTTTTTTTTTATCCGATGGAGAGTATTCATTAAACTGTGTCTATTTCCTTTTTTTAAATTACCCTCAATCTAAATCAATCTAAATCAATCTTCTTCAATCTAAATCAATCTTCTTCAATCTAAATCAATCTTCTTCAATCTTCTTCAAT
>DZBP01000068.1:7389-15580 GCA_022729915.1 Draconibacterium orientale
AATCTTCTTCAATCTTCTTCAATCTAAATCAATCTTCTTCAATCTTCTTCAATCTTCTTCAATCTTCTTCAATCTTCTTCAATCTTCTTCAATCTACCTCAATCTTCTTCAATCTTCTTCAATCTTCTTCAATCTAAATCAATCTAAATCAATCTAAATCAATCTACCTCAATCCATCACTTCTTAAAAAATATCAAATAAAAGATTTTTTGAACATAAAAACTACGCCATCAACCGAAGCAATATTTTTTTTTAACATTTTATTTTTCAGTCTTTTTGTTATTTCTAAATACCACAATATATTTCATTTAAAACAATTTTATTGGCTAACTACAATAAATTTTACTTTTTTAGCGTTCTTGTATTTATATTTTCACTCTAAATAAGCTCAGTGAAAGTTATTTCTTTAATAAGAGTATAAAATACAGAATTATAACTAATTGAAAAATAAAATACGATTTGGTTCTGTTTTTTTCAAAGAAAAAAAAAGTTTTTAAATAGTAGGAAAATAAAAAAAAAAATTGTAACTTGCTAAACATAAAAAACTTTTAACTAAGCCAATAAAAGATATTAAAAAGTAGAAACTTTAAAACCAAAAAAATATGAAAAACAAATTTACTAAAAAATTGTTATTGAGCATTGTGTTGCTTTTCTTTGCACATACAATCTCATGGGCACAAGTAATCAATGCAGGAATTGACCAAACACTCTGCGCAGAAACAACCATTCTTGCAGCAACAGATCCAACAGCCGGCTGGTATGGTGTATGGAGTGTCAATGCTGGGTTTGGTGTATTTGTAGATGCTTCAAACCGAAATACAGCAGTAAATTCAATGGCATTAGGCAACAACATTTTCCGATGGTCAGTTTATACCGACACGCATTCTTTTGTAAACTATGATGATGTAATCATAACCAACAACTTGAAAGTAGCCAATGCAGGAGCCGATATGCCTATTTGTATTGACAATACTACTTTAAATGGAAACAATCCTTCACCCGGAACAGGCGTATGGAATGTGGTAGCAGGTGGAGGTACTTTTACTAACAATATGATGTATAACACGAATGTAACAAATATTCCATTAGGACTTTCTACTTATCATTGGCAAATATCACACATTGGTTGCAATAGTTCTGACGATGTAAACGTAACCAACAATGCTATAATTGCAAATGCCGGAGCTGATATTCCTATTTGTATGACTAGTACCACATTAAGCGGAAACAATCCTTCACCCGGAGTAGGAATATGGGCTACGCAATCTGGAAGTGGAATTTTTACAAACAACGCCTTGTACAATACCCCAGTTACAGGAGTTGGGCTTGGTGCTAATACTTATCGCTGGACTATTACAAATGCAGGTTGCACTGCTAATGACGATGTAGTGGTAACCAACAATTCATTCACCGTGAGTGCAGGTACTGATGCTGATATTTGCGGCAGTGCTTATAATTTAGCAGGTACAGAACCTGGTACTGGAATGGGAAACTGGAGTGTAGTAAGCGGTACGGGTAGCTTTGCTTCGCCCAACTTATACAACACTACCGTTTCTGCTATTGATCCGGGCACAACAATTTTCCGTTGGACTGTATCAAATGCGGGTTGTATGGCAAACGACGATGTAGCTATTTCTAATAGAAATATTCCCGCTAATGCAGGAATGGATTTTCAAATTTGCAATTCCACTGCGGTTATTAATGGTAACAATCCTTCGCCGGGTACAGGTCATTGGACTGACGTAAGTTCATCTGGTGTTACTTTTGCAAACAGTTCGATGGCTAATACAGCTGTAAGTAATATACCAACAGGAGTTACTGTTTTAAGATGGAACATTCTTAATTTTGGTTGCCCTACTTTCGATGAAGTAAACATCACAAATAATACAGTAACTATGATACATGCCGGAACTGATCAAGACCTTTGTGTAAATTACGGAATGTTAACAGCCAATTCTCTAAGCATAGGTGAATTAGGCAAATGGACTATTTTAAAAGGAAAAGCTACTTTCTCTGACAATACTGCCAATAGTACCAACTTTAATAACCTTGGCTTAGGCATCAATGAATTCCGTTGGACTATAAAAAAAGGAAACTGCCTTGCTTCTGACGACATTATTGTAAAAAATCTTTCGCCTTACGTAAACGCTGGCGACGACAAAGCCGTTTACGAAACCAATGCATCTGTTTTGTCTGGAAATATGCCTGTCGGTGGAGCTATTGGAGTGTGGAGTGTAGTTACAGGAACAGGTGTTTTTGATAATGCAAGCGAACCTACTACACCGGTAACTAGTTTAGAAGATGGCGAAAACATTTTTAAATGGACAATTACTCCTACTAGCGGACTTTGTTCCGGATTAAATTATACCGATGAGGCTTCAATTACGGTTGGTATTATAAAAAAAATTCTAGTAAATACCAATTGGATAACGCCTCCTAGCGTTACAATTTACGACAAAGTGGAAGTTTACGCTCCTTTCAACGTAGATGTTCCGGTAATTATAAGTGAAATCTATTTAGGTAACGGTGCCAAAATGACCATTGGAGGTTCAGGTAAAGCAGCCGGAAGCCTTACTGTTAAAGGCTTAACGATTGAGCCAGACCCATCAAAAAGTAATAAGGCTGCTGTTGCAACACTTACAATTGGTTCAGGAGGTTCGCTAACCATCGAACCCGACCCTGCCAAAAAAGGATTTGTTAGTTCTATCAATTCAGGTGGAACATTGACCATCGAGCCCGACCCTGCACG
Organism: Draconibacterium orientale; assembly: GCA_022729915.1. GTDB lineage: Bacteria > Bacteroidota > Bacteroidia > Bacteroidales > JAIFNL01 > JAIFNL01. Next base: position 10,139 of record DZBP01000068.1, read on the forward strand.
CAAAGGAGCTCAATTAACACTTACAAGCGGCTCAGGCTTAGCTGTTAATGCCGGAGGTACTTTAACCATAGAACCCGACCCAGCTAAAAATATAAAATCAGCTGGTGTGGTTACTGTTGATGAAGGTGCACACTTACTTATTGAAGAAGGTGGAAGATTAATAAATCTTAGTACTTCGAGCATTATTGGAAATGTAGATTACAATTTCATCTTCCCTTACAATGCATGGAATTTCTTTAGTTCGCCTGTTCAAACTGCCAATGTAAACTTCTTTAGAGGAGCCTACATGTATAAATATGAAGAAAATACAAACGATTGGATTAATTTGGTTTTGAACGACCCACTCGAACCTTTGTATGGAACAATTCTAAAATATCTACCTGAAAAAGTTGCGAAAGAAGTATTTTTTAGTGGAACTCCAAACAGTAATACAGTTACCAGAAATTTAAGTTTAACTGGCGACCCAATTAATTTTGGATACAATTTGGTAGGAAATCCTTATTCAACTTCTATTTTTTGGAATCAACCAGCAGGTTTTAATAAAACAAACACCACTGGAGCTATTTATGTTTGGAATGGAGCACAATATCTTGTAAACAATGGAACCGTTGGCGTTCCGGGTGAGACTTCTCCTGTTATTGATATTTCACAAGCATTTTTTGTTCAAGCTACCAACGACAATGGATTGTTTCAAGTTTTTCCTGAAGCTCAAATGGAACCAACTAAAAAGCAATTGCCAAAACAACCTACCGACATTATTCGTTTTAAACTTACCAACGATGAGTTAAAAGACGAAATGGCAGTTTATTTTGACCAAAATGCAAGTATTAACTACGATTTGGGCTTCGATGCCAACAAATTTATGAAAAGCCAAGACGACGCAGCTAACGGCATTTTCTATCCACAAATTTACAGCATCACTCCACAAAACAATCTGCTTTCAATTGATGTTTTAAATATGGAAAACTCTGATAATGTGAGCATTCCAATCGGAATCAACATCAACACAAATGCCGACTTAAAGCTTACAGCCTTTGGTTTTGAACAATTTGATGCAAACGTTTCGTTAATATTGGAAGACAAAGACAACAATCTATTCCAAGATTTACGTCAAAATCCATTGCTTTCGATAAAAGTGGCACAAGGAAAAACAGATAATCGTTTCATTTTGCACTTCAGCAAAAACACAACCCGTGTTGATGACATAACTTCAAACACTGTTTCTGCTTTTTCATACCAAAAAACAATTTATATTAATTTGGGAAGCGAAAAAAATGCAACGGTTGAAGTATTTGATATTTTAGGAAAAAAACTAATTACCCAAAAATTAGAAAATTTGAGACAAACTAGCATTCAAACCGAATTACCTAGTGGAAATTATATTTTGAAAATATCAAACAACAGCATTCAGCACAATCAAAAAATTCTGATAAAATAAATTTTCCGGAATATTAAAAAAAAAATGAAGAGGACGATTGTAAAATCGTCCTTTTTTTATATATTTGTTTTTTAAAAAACAACCAAATGACTCTAAAAACGATTATTAAAATATTTCTCCTTTTACTATTTGTATTAGTTTTAAAAAATACAGAAGCTCAATCGGTAAGCGATAGTTTACTTAAAGAACTATCTAAAACTCAAGAAGATACTAACAAAGTAAACTTACTCAACAACATAGCTTACGAACTAAGAACAGCCGATAAAGAAAAAGCTATTAGTTCTGCCAAGCAAGCCGTAGTGCTTTCTGAAGAGATTGGTTTTGAGAGAGGTACATCTGATGCTTATAGAAATATTGGCACTATTTATTATGTAAATGCAGATTACGAAAAAGCACTAACAAATTATGAAAAAGGACTCGAAATAAGCTTAAAAATTGAAGATAAAATTGGTAGTATAAAAGCATATACTAATTTAGGAAATATTTTTTATGTACAAGGAAACTACAATAAAGCCCTCGAACATTACTTTTCGAGCCTGAAAATGAGCGATGAAATTAACGACGAAGCAGGAAAAGCCAAATCATACAGTTCAATTGGACTGGTATATTCTTCACAAGAAAATTACAAAGAAGCGTTAAAAAATTTCTTACAAAGCCTCAAAATTAGTGAAAAACTTGACGACAAATCAAGTTTAGCCAATATTAATTACTACATTGGTGTTATTAATCAAGAACAAGCAAAATTAGATGAAGCTCTGAATTTTTTCAAGAAAAGCCTCGAAATTAGCCTCGAAATAAAGAAAGACCGACAAGTTGCTACTTGCTACGAATCCATTGGAAATATTTATTTGGAAAAAAAAGAATACGATAAAGTTTTGCCGTATTATGAAAAAAGTTTGGAATTGCGCAAAAAAATGAACAACAAACTTGGAATAGCCAATGTATTAACAGGTTTTGGTTCGTATTATACCGCAGTGAAGGATTATCCAAAAGCAATAAAATTTTTAGAAGAATCGATGAGTATTTCAAAAGAACTCGGACTTTTGAGCAACATTAAAGCCACTGCCGGAAATTTAAGTGTAGCCTATGCTGAGATGAAAAATTACAAAAAAGCCTTTGAAAACCAAGTAGTTTTTAAAACCATGTCCGACAGTTTGCGCAACGAAGAAAATACCAAGAAAATTACAGAACTCGGTATGCAATACGAATTTGACAAACAAAAGAAGCTAAACATCATAGAGCAACAAAAGAAAGATGCCATTCAAACAGCCGAACTAAAACGCCAGAAAAGTTTTCGCAATTTTTTACTTTTAGGCATTGCACTCATTTTTTTGTTTGCCATTTTTCTGTACCGAAGTAACCAGTTTAAGCAAAAAGCAAACGCTTTGCTTTCGGCTCAAAATATCGAAATTCAACGAAATTCGGAAAATCTTAAAAAAGCAAACAACGAAATTATGCGCAAAAGCAAGCAAATTACGGATAGTATTAATTATGCTAGCCGCATTCAAACCGCTATTTTGCCACCCAAAGAATTTTTTAAAGATAATTTTTCCGATTATTTTATTCTGTTCAAACCACGAAACATTGTGAGTGGCGATTATTATTGGTTACTCAAGAAAAATAAAAAAATCATTGTAGCTGCTGCCGATTGCACCGGACATGGCGTGCCGGGTGCTTTTTTGAGCATGCTCGGTATTTCGTTTTTATATGAAATAGTAAACAAACATGCCGATATTACAACTGGCAAAATTCTCGATATACTTCGCGAATACATTAAAGAATCGCTTCGACAAACAGGCGATGTAAGTGAACCTAAAGATGGAATGGATATTGCCTTGTGCGAAATTGATTTAAAAGAAATGGTTTTGAATTATTCTGGTGCGCACAATCCGTTGGTTATTTACAAGGCTGCAACTCACGAAATTCAGGAGTACGATGCTGACCGAATGCCAATTGCAATTTATAGAAAAGAAAAATCCTTCGCTACCAAAAGCATTAAAATTGAAAACGGCGATTGTATTTATTTGTTTTCTGATGGATATGCTGACCAAATTGGGGGCGAAAAAAATCACAAATTCATGCGCAGGCGTATGCGAGAATTGTTTTTATCGATGAATCTCGAAAAACAAGAAATGAGCAAACAAAAGCAAACCCTTGAAAATGAATTTTATAGCTGGAAACAAGCGAACGAACAAGTAGATGACATTTTAGTTATGGGAATTAGGGTTTAATTCTTTTTTAGAATAAGCTACTTTTTAAAGTTTAAAAACACCTGATAACTTTAAATGTAAGCGAAATTTGCTTTTTTGCACAAACACGCTATGTGTTTGCAGCGAATTTGGGTCGAGTTTCCCCAATAAAGTTTTGGATTTTGAAAAGTCGCCCAAAGCTCTGTAAACTTCAATTAATAACAATTTGTCCTCAATATCAATAGGTTCAATCAACTCTTTCAAAACCAAAAGATTCTCTTTTTTTAATACCTTGTAGCTAAAATAAAGTTTTCGCCTATTTTTGCGTTCTGTTTTTATTTTTCTAAAAATTGAAAAATTGAAAAAACTTTGAATTGAATCGACTGATTTTACATGCTGAATTATCAAACACTTACGTTCTCTAATCAAATCGTTGATGTGCTGCCACAATTTTATTCGTACAAAAAGTTCACGTTTGGCATTGAGTTGTGTTTTTTTTATAATTTCTTGAAAATCAGCAATCAAATTTACTACAAAATCATCAGCATTGACCAAAAATGGATAATAGTTTGAGCGTATTTGCTCTGTATCATTCATTAATTCCTGATGACTTTGCATAAATTCTTTGATTTCAGCTTTTTCTGAATACTCGGCATTCAATAATTCGTATTGCCTTACTTTGCGGCAATCGCTAAACCAAAAGAAATTGCCACAATTACTACATTTTGTAAACGGAAACTGCGAATATTCGCTCCATTCGCTATCAATTATTTTACCATCTGACCACGATTGAGCATTACGCAAAGTATAAGAAACAAACTCTAAATTTGAGTAAAGAGTCTTACAATGAGGACATTCGCTATATATTACATCTATTTGCATACCAACTAAAAAAGGTTCTAAAAAAACGTCAATTCCGTTTGCTCAAAAATAATAAATTTATTCGACTCGCCAACGTTCTTATAAAAAAATAAAGCAACGATTTTTTTGCGTAAAATAATTTTTAAGGTATTTTTCCAAGTGCTTAAATTTATTTATTTTCAAAAATGCTTGCTTCAAATAAAATAATACTGGTTCTTATTTTTTTATTTGCTAAATTTGAGGCTTCTTTTTCTGCAAAAATTTAAATTCGATTGAATATAAAATTTCGGAATTAGGCGAAACTTTATTTCCAATTATTGACGCAATGAGTCAGTGGGGCTTAAAACAAATGAATGCTCAAATTGTTGCTTAATCGAAAAAAACAAGTATTTCAATTTAAACTAAACTTTCATCAACATATTAGTTATGAGTTATATAGTAGTAGATGTAGAATCCGATGGCGAAATTCCTTTCCGAAATTCGATGGTGTGTTTTGGTGCTGTAATTGTAGAACCTAGCTTGTCTAAAACATTTTATGGCAAAACAAAGCCCATTTCTGATAATTGGAAACCGGAAGCACTAGCAATAAGTGGCTTTAGCAGAGAACAACACTTAACTTTTGATGACGCTAAAACAGTTATGGAAAATTTTGCTCAGTGGATAGAACTAAATTCAATAGGCAAACCTACCTTTATTAGCGACAATCTTGCTTTCGACTGGCAGTGGATAAACTGGTATTTTCATTATTTTACCGCACGCAATCCGTTTGGTTTTTCAGGCAGACGAATTGGCGATTTGTATTGTGGAATGAAAATGGATAGTGGATTAAATTACGAGTGGAAAAAGCGTTACCGAAAAACACCTCACGACCACAATCCGCTCAATGATGCCATCGGAAATGCCGAAGCATTAATCCAATTCAGCAAAATGGGGCTTCTGATTCCGCTAAAATAA
>DZBP01000069.1:0-12671 GCA_022729915.1 Draconibacterium orientale
TCAATCTCAATCAATCTCAATCAATCTCAATCAATCTCAATCAATCTCAATCAATATGAAAAAAATATTTTTTTTAGGGTGGTTGCTGGGCGTGGTGTGCATTGCTCATTCGCAAACAGTTACCATCAAAGACCTTGAAACAGGAAAACCTTTAGAGCAGGTAAGTTTAATGAGCAAAATACATCAGAGTTTTGTTTTTACTAATTCTATAGGCGAAGCTGATTTGAGTTTATTCAAAGAATCGGAACAAATAGAAATTCGTAGGGTTGGATACAAAACTCTAACATTAAAATATAGTGAACTAACGCAAATGGCATTTGTCGTTTTTATGTCGCTCTCTAATAATCAGCTAGATGATGTGGTTGTTTCAGCAACGCGTTGGAAACAAACTTCAAAAAATATACCTTCAAAAATTTCAATCATTTCTACCCAAGACGCAGCTTTGCACAATCCGCAAACTGCCGCCGATTTATTGGGTGTTTCGGGCGAAGTATTCATTCAAAAGAGCCAACAAGGAGGAGGAAGTCCTATGATTAGAGGCTTTTCTACCAACCGACTTTTGTATTCAATTGATGGCGTGCGCATGAATTCGGCTATTTTTAGAGCCGGCAACATTCAGAATGTAATTTCGCTCGACCCTTTTGCAATGGAAAATACCGAAATATTCTTTGGCGCAGGTTCTATTATTTACGGAAGCGATGCCATAGGCGGTGTGATGAGTTTTCAAACACTTACGCCAGAGTTTTCACTTTCAGACACTTTGCTTATTGGAGGGAAATCGGTTAGCCGTTATGCTTCGGCTAACGAAGAGGCTTCGTATCATTTTGATGTAAAAGTAGGTTGGCAAAAATGGGCTTCGGTTACGAGCGTTACACATTCTAAGTTTGGCGATTTGCGTATGGGTACCAAAGGCACCGACCAATATTTGAAGCCTTTCTATGTTCAACGTATTGATGGTGTGGATAGAGTGGTCGAAAATTCTGACCCTTTAGTTCAAAATCCGAGTGGATACTCGCAAATGAATTTGATGCAAAAGCTTAGGTTTAGCCCAAACAAAAACTGGGATATACATTTAGGATTTCATTACTCCGAAACTTCTGAATACTCTCGCTACGACAGGCTTATCGAAACACAATCCAATGGTTTACCCGTTTCAGCCGTTTGGAATTACGGACCTCAAATTTGGTTACTGAATAGTTTGTCCGTAACACACAAAGCGGCAAACAAAGCTTACGACCATTTGACCTTGCGTTTGGCTCAGCAATATTTTGAAGAAAGCCGTATAGACCGCAAGTTCAATCATTATCGATTACGAACACAATTGGAAGAGGTTTTGGCATATTCGGTGAATGTAGATTTTGAAAAAAATACCGAAAAACATAAATTTTATTATGGTTTGGAGTACGTTCTGAACGATGTAAATTCTATTGGTGAAGCTATTGATATAAGAAATGGCAGCGATATTTTGGTTGCAGCACGTTATCCGGCATCGAAATGGAGTAGTTATGCAGCTTATGCGAATTATCAATATGTGGTTTCGGAGCAATTTTTGGTTCAAATTGGGGCAAGGTATAATGGATTTGGTATTGAATCGGATTTTACCAATCAACTCGATTTTTTTCCATTCAATTTTACAACAACAAGTGTTCGCGATTTTGCTACAACAGGAAGTTTGGGTTTGGTTTTCAAGCCCAACCGAACTTGGAAGATAAGTGCTAATTTAAGCACAGGCTTTAGAGCGCCCAATGTAGATGATATGGGCAAAATTTTCGATTTTGCAACAGGTGAAGTCGTTGTGCCAAATACTTCGTTAGAAGCTGAATATGCTTACAATGCCGAGCTGAGCGTAACCAAATTGCTAGGCGAAAACATAAAGCTCGATTTTACGGCTTTTTACACGTATTTAGACCAAGCTATGGTTAGGCGAGCTTTTGAGGTGAATGGCAACGATAGTATTTTGTACAATGGCGAGATGAGTAAGGTTTATGCCATTCAAAATGCAGCTTTTGCAACGGTTTATGGTTTTAATGCAGGAATAGAAATTCATTTGCCATCGGGTTTTGGCTTTTCGACACGCTACAATTATCAGTTGGGCGAGGAGGAAATGAACAATGGCGAGCTAAGCCGTTCGCGTCATGCAGCGCCTGCTTTTGGAACTACTCGCTTTACTTATCGCAATCGACAATTTTCGATGCAATTGTATGCAAATTACAGTGCCAAAGTAACTTATGCTCACTTAAACGAAGAGGAAAGACAAAAACCAACACTTTATGCGACTGATAGTGATGGCAATCCCTATTCGCCAAGTTGGTACACACTTAATTTTAAAGTTTTGTACCCATTTCATTCAAATTTGACTGTGAGTGCAGGTGTTGAAAATTTGACCGACCAACGTTATAGACCTTATAGTTCGGGTTTGGTAGCTTCTGGCAGAAATTTAATCCTTTCGCTTAGAGCTAATTTTTAGTCTTTTATAAAATTTGAATGGGGTTTGAAAGATAACTTTACGTTTTGAACAAAATGTATAAAACGTATCGTATTATTTCAAACCCTTGTTATTTTCTAAAACCCAATAACAGTTTAAAAAAAACTTGAAAATTACCAAAATTAAATACAAAAATGTAAGGTTTTGTCAATAAAAAAAATAAATTTGCAAAAGATACAGATATTAGATATGCTTTACTTAATCTAAAAGGCTTTGACTTAAAAAAAAGTTACAAAACTGTTTAAATTATTGAATTAAATAGAGAACCAAATTAAATTGTTATTTTGTTTAGTCAAGTGCTTAAAGTTTAATTGATAACAAAAAGGTTTGCTCCAATTAAAATAGCACAATTGCTTGTTTTTTTTTTTAGTCTGAGTAAACTATTTCAATCTAAATGCTTCATTTTAAATTAGAAAAAAAACCGAATGGACAGAAACGCAACGATATTGACAATTGGGATAACCTCTGATTTTCTTACAATTATAAGAAATTTAGTACAAAACGAAAATTATTTTTTTTATTCAGAAGAGAATACAAACTTAGTTTTAGAAACTTCTTCAAAAGAAATTCCGGATTTAATATTGATTGATATTTAAACGCAAGGTGTGGAAGATTTTTGCAAAACGATAAAAACAAACGACGATTTTAAAAGCATTCCTATTATTTTTATCCTAAATTCGGGTGCACAAAAAGACAGAACAAAAAGTTACCAACTTGGTGCTATGGATTATATTCTTGAGCCTTTTGTAAAAGAAGAGTTAATTTTTAAACTAAAAATGCATTTGGATTTACAAAAACGGTACAACTCCCTGAAACTAGATTCGATAGAACAATTAGAGAAAAAGGAAAAGCAATTGCGATTGAAAAACCTTGAACTTCAGCAAAACAACTATGAAATAAAAAATCTGAACGAAGAGTACGAAACCATTAACGAAGAGCTAAAACAAACCAATCAACAATTGTTTGAAGCAAAAGAAATAGCCGATGAAAATGTGAATAAATTAAACATGATGATAGAAAATGCTCCTGAATGTATTTTTATTCAAATTGATTTTAAATTTGCGTTTGTAAATCAACAAACCTTGAATTTATTTGGTGCTACTCACAAAGAGCAATTAATAGGAACTCCCATTATCGGCAGATTTCATAAAGATTATCATCAAATTGCGACAAATCGTATTTCTGAGGTAAATTATACTAAAAAAATACAATTACGGACATGTGTAGAAAATCATTCAAAAAGCATTGAATTTGAGATGTGCATTGCAAACGTTGTCTTAAAACAATTTATACTATTTTAAAATTGTTAAATACACATTAATGTTTTGTAAATAAAATACTTAGGTGGTTGTCTAATTTGAGTTTTCAAAAATCATATTTTATAGAAACAATAGTATTTTGTAAATTTGATGACTTACAATTTTAACATTCGATTGTATTTAATTAACTAAACAATTTGTCAAACAAATACCTTAAAATTTTATGAAAAATTTAATGATAATTCTAATGCTTTTGGTAGGTTTCGTACTTGTATCGTGCAATACAGCCACCGAAAAAACTACTAAAACAGAAGATACTTTAGCCTTAGAGTATAAAAAAGTAGTTCCAGAGTGGAGTCGCAATTCAGTAATTTACGAAGTAAACATTCGCCACTATACTCCAGAGGGTACTTTTAAAGCTTTTGAAGCACACATTCCACGTTTGAAAGAACTTGGTGTAGATATTCTTTGGATTATGCCTATTCACCCAGTAGGTTTGAAAAACAGAAAATTGACTGAAAAATCATTGGGAAGCCCATATTCAGTACAAGATTATTTAAAAGTAAATCCAGATTATGGAACAATGGACGATTTCAAATCGTTAGTAAAATTGGCTCACGACAATGGCATGAAAGTAATCATTGATTGGGTTGCAAATCATACATCATGGGACAATGTTTGGGTAACTTCAAACCCCGAATTTTATACCCGAAATGAAAAAGGAGAAATGACTGTGCCTGCCGGAACTGACTGGGAAGACACTGCCGATTTGAATTACGACAACGACAGCTTGCGCTCTGCAATGACCGAAGCTTTGAGATTTTGGATAAAAGAAGCCGATATAGATGGATACAGATGCGACGTAGCTGGCATGGTACCCGTTGATTTTTGGGATAATGTTCGTGCCGAATTAGATAAAATTAAACCTGTATTTATGCTTGCCGAAGCTGAGGAAGCTCCGCTTCATAAAAATGCTTTTGACATGGCGTATGGTTGGAATTTTCATCACGTAATGAACGCAGTAGCACAAGGAAAAAAAGACGTAAGCGAAATTGACAACTATTTTGCAAGCATTGATACCATTTTTACCAAAGAAACTTACTTGATGAATTTTATTACAAACCACGACGAAAATGCTTGGAACGGAACCGAAAAAGAACGCATGGGCGCAGCAGTAAACGCTATGGCTGTTCTTTCGTTTACAATTCCCGGCATGCCATTGATTTACACCGGACAAGAAGTAGGATTGGCAAAACGCTTAAGTTTCTTTGAAAAAGATTTGGTGAAATGGGACGTGAAAAATACCGAAACAGAGTTTTATAAAAGCTTAATAAAATTGAAAAAAGCAAATCCCGCTCTCGATGCCGGTACTTTTGGTGGCGAATTGAAACGCATTAATTCGTCTAACGACAAAGCAGTTTATGCATTTGTGCGCGAAAAAGAAGGCAACAAAGTGGTTGTAGTTCTTAACTTAACCAAAAAAGCTGAAAAGTTTACTTTGAATGGCAATGCTTTTGTTGGAAAATTTACCGACTATTTTGCAAATCAAGAATCAGAACTTGCAGCAAATCAAGAGTTGAATCTTCCAGCTTGGGGTTACAAAGTTTTTGTAAGCAAAAACTAACTATTTGATAATGAATCGAATTAGAATTACAAAATAATTTTCTTTTTTATTGATACGATGACTCAAAGTCATCGTATCAATGTAGAACTTAGAAAAACCAATATTAAGAAATTATGATTTTTTTGTTTTTCTAAGTTTCAAAAGGTTGTTTTCTATCATCAAAAACAATTTTTCTAACCTCTTATGTTGCTTTTGTTTATATTACAAAAACAGATATTTGTTTTTGTAAATACATTGATAAATAGCAAATTGTTGAAATTGAAATCACAAAAAAAGGATTATATTGCTATTTGTTTTTTTTTGTAAAAAAATCAAACCAGCGTTTAGTGAAAGGCATTGCGCAGAGTTGAATATTGTTCAATTTTAGTTTTTGTTATATCTTTGTCCAAAACCTGCATTGTTTTAATCTGTATTACAAAATATTCATTAACAGCAAAATAACAATTGCTTAATGATGAAAAATTTCAACAATAGACAATTTAACAATAGAAATAATTTATCAATTTAATGGACAAGAACATAAAAAAAGTATTGCTGCTAGGTTCTGGCGCTTTGAAGATAGGCGAAGCCGGAGAATTTGATTATTCTGGTTCTCAAGCCTTAAAAGCACTAAAAGAAGAAGGTGTAAGAACCATTCTTATCAATCCAAACATTGCTACAGTTCAAACTTCTGAGGGAATAGCTGATGAAATCTATTTTCTTCCAGTTACACCGTATTTTGTGGAAAAAGTGATTGAAAAAGAACGTCCCGATGGTGTTTTATTGTCTTTTGGTGGACAAACAGCCCTCAATTGTGGAGTAGAACTGTTCAAAAACGGCATTTTTGATAAATACAATGCCAAAGTTTTAGGAACACCTGTTCAATCTATTATCAATACCGAAGATAGAGATGTATTTATTGAAAAACTAAATGAAATTCACGTAAAAACTGCTCGTTCGTTTGCTGCTAACACTATTGATGAGGCTGTTGTTGCTGCCGAAAAGCTTGGTTATCCTATTATAGTGCGTGCAGCGTATGCACTTGGCGGATTGGGAAGCGGTTTTTGCAACAATACCGAAGAACTTTTACCATTAGTGCAAAATGCCTTTTCTTTTTCTACACAAGTATTAGTTGAAGAATCGCTAAAAGGTTGGAAAGAAGTAGAATACGAAGTAGTGCGCGATAAATACGACAATTGTATTACCGTTTGCAACATGGAAAACTTTGACCCGCTAGGAATTCATACCGGCGAAAGTATTGTTATTGCACCTTCGCAAACACTTACAAACTCTGAATATCACAAACTTAGAGAACTTTCAATTAAAATTATAAAACATATAGGTGTAGTAGGAGAATGCAATGTACAATACGCTTTTGACCCCAATTCAGAAGATTATCGTGTAATAGAAGTAAATGCTCGTCTTTCTCGTTCGAGTGCATTGGCTTCAAAGGCAACAGGTTATCCCTTAGCTTTTGTAGCGGCAAAGTTGGCACTAGGATATGGCTTGCACGAACTTAAAAATTCGATTACTAAAACTACTTCGGCATTTTTTGAGCCTGCTTTGGATTATGTTGTGTGCAAAATTCCTCGCTGGGATTTGAACAAATTCAATGGAGTTTCCAAAGAAATAGGCAGTAGCATGAAAAGCGTAGGTGAAGTAATGGCTATTGGTAAAAACTTTGAAGAAGCTATTCAAAAAGGCTTGCGCATGATAGGGCAAGGAATGCACGGTTTTGTGGGCAATAAAGATTTGTTTTTCGACGACATTGAGAAGGAACTTTCGCGCCCTACAGATATGCGTATTTTTGTGATAGCTTCAGCATTTGCTAAGGGATTGAATGTGGACGATGTTCATAATTTGACTAAAATCGACAAATGGTTTCTGGTAAAACTCAAAAATATTTTCGATTTGAAATACCAAATGCAAAAATACAATACGTTGGACGAAATGCCCGAAACTCTTTTGAAAGAAGCTAAAAAAAGAGGTTTCTCCGATTTCCAAATAGCTCGTTTTGTATTGAAAAGTGAAACCGATAATATAGATACCGATTTACTTTCTGTTCGTAATTTTAGAAAAAAGCTAAATATTTTGCCTTACGTCAAGCAAATTGACACAATGGCGGCTGAATATCCGGCACAAACCAATTACTTATACCTTACTTATTCTGCCGAAAGCCATGATATTGAATATGAAAACGATGGCAAATCAGTTATTGTATTAGGTTCGGGTGCTTACCGAATTGGCAGCAGTGTGGAATTTGATTGGTGTAGTGTAAATGCTTTGAACACAGTGAATAAGCGCGGCTATCGTTCGGTTATGATTAATTACAACCCAGAAACGGTAAGTACCGATTACGACGTATGCGATAGGCTATATTTTGATGAGTTATCGTTGGAAAGAGTGTTGGATATAAACGACTTAGAAAATGCAAAAGGAACCATAGTATCGGTTGGAGGGCAAATACCAAACAATTTGGCTATGCGTTTGCACCGACAAAATATTCCTATTTTAGGCACTTCGCCTGAAGATATCGACAGAGCCGAAAACAGACATAAATTCTCTATGATGTTGGATACTTTGAAGATAAACCAACCGAAATGGCGAGAACTAACGACCATCGATGACATTTATACCTTTGTAGATGAAGTAGGTTTTCCGGTGCTGATACGTCCTTCGTATGTGCTTTCGGGAGCTGCTATGAATGTGGTTTCTAATAAAAGTGAAATGCTACATTTTTTATCTCTGGCGGCAAAAGTTTCAAAGCAATATCCGGTTGTAGTAACTGAATTTTTGCAAGAAGCAAAAGAAATAGAAATTGATGCAGTAGCTGACAATGGCAATTTGATTTTTTATGCACTTTCCGAACATATTGAGTTTGCAGGTGTACACTCTGGCGATGCGACTTTGGTTTTTCCACCGCAAAAAATTTATTTTGAGACTGTTAGGCGTATTAAATCGATTGCTCGAAAAGTTGCAAGAGGTTTGAATATTTCGGGTCCTTTTAATATGCAATTTTTAGCTAAAGATAACGAAATCAAAGTAATAGAATGCAATTTGAGAGCATCACGCAGCTTTCCATTTGTATCAAAAGTTTTGAAAACCAATCTTATAGAGTTGGCTACCAATGTAATGCTCAATGAAGAATATACACTTCCCGAAAAATCGATATTTGATTTAGATTATATAGGAGTAAAGGCTTCGCAATTTTCGTTTTCGCGCTTACAAAAAGCTGACCCTGTGCTTGGTGTTGATATGGCATCAACAGGCGAAGTAGGTTGCATAGGCGACGATTATTATGAAGCCATTTTAAAAGCTATGCTTTCGGTAGGTTATCGTATTCCTAAGAAAAATATTATGATTTCGAGTGGACCTATTCGTTCTAAACTCGAAATGGTGAACAGTTGTAGAATGCTTTTAGAGCGTGGTTACAACCTTTTTGCTACAAAAGGAACGCACGATTTTCTCAAAGGAAATGGAATTGAAAGCACGATGTTACATTGGCCCGATGAGAAAAAATCGCCTAATGTGCTCGATTACATGAAGAACGGTTTGCTCGACCTTGTTATTAATGTGCCCAAAAACTTGAGCGAAGGTGAATTGGCTAACGATTACACAATTCGCCGCAGCGCAATTGATTTCAATATTCCGCTTATTACGAATGCTCGACTTGCTAGTGCTTTTATTTACGCAATTTATAAAAAGCCAATTGAAAAGTTGAGCATAAAGAGTTGGCAAGAATATAGATAATCTAAAATCTGGAGTTTTATCTTAATGTCCTTGATATTCATTGCAACAAAAGTTTGTGAAAATGCTTAGAAATTTGCAAATAATAAACCGATTACTAGCAAATTAATATAAAGAATTGAGAGTTTCAGTTTTGTTTTTTTTGATTATAATAAATAGATACTATAAAATAACAATAAAAGTATGAAAAAATATGTTTTTTTGAGCTTTTTGTTTTTAATGCTAGGGCAAATACTTTTTGCACAAACATTTGATTTACAAAAAGTAGAACCTCTTTCGTGGTGGGTAGGAATGAAAAATCCAAAACTACAATTATTAGTTTATGGTAAAAACATTTCCGATTCAAAAGTTGAATTAAACTACGAAGGCGTAAAATTAGAATCGGTAGTAAAAGTTGAAAATCCGAATTATTTATTCTTAAATTTGAACATTGAACCCGAAACAAAAGCAGGTACGTTTAAAATTACATTTACAAAAAGCAAAAAAGAAATTGTAAGTTACGAGTATGTTTTGCAAAGCAGAGATAAAAATTCGTCTTTGCGCAAAGGCTTTGATGCTTCCGATGTCATTTATTTGATTATGCCTGACCGTTTTGCCAATGGCAACCCGAATAACGACAACATGCCCGGAATGCTCGAAAAAGCAAACCGAGAAGACCCTAACGGACGACATGGTGGCGATTTGCAAGGGATTATAGAAAAGCTTGATTATTTAACAGATTTGGGTGTTACTTCATTGTGGTTAAATCCAGTGCAAGAAAACAACATGCCAAAATATTCTTATCATGGTTATGCCATTTCTGATTTGTATAAAATAGATTTGCGTTTTGGTGATAATAATTTGTACAAAGAATTTGTTCAAAAAGCCCATAACAAAGGGTTATCGGTTGTTATGGATTTGGTTTTCAATCATTTTGCAACAGAACATTTTACTGTAAAAGACCGCCCAATGCGCAATTGGGTTCACGAATATCCCGATTTTAAGCGTACAACTTATCGTGGTTCGTTGGTGGCAGACCCTTATTCCTCTGAAGCCGACAAAGCTACCATGCTTGGAGGTTGGTTCGACTACACAATGGGCGATTTGGATCAGCGCAACCCGTTCGTTGCAACTTATCTGACACAAGCAAGCATTTGGTGGATAGAGTTTTCTGGAATCAATGCCATTAGAATGGATACGCAGGTTTATCCTTACAAAGAATTTATGTCGGAATGGGCAAAAGCTGTGAGATGTGAGTATCCGAACTTTTCGCTTGTAGGCGAAGTGTGGATAGAACAAGCTTCGCATCTTTCTTATTTTCAGAACAATGCACGAAACCTCGACGGATACCAATCCAATTTAACTAGTTTGACCGATTTTGCTATGAAAATAGCAGTTCATTCGGCTTTTAACGAGGAAGAAAGCTGGAATGGAGGCTTGTTGCGTTTATTCAACCTTTTGGGAGAAGATTTTTTGTATTCAAAACCCAACGATTTGCTTATTTTCTTAGATAACCACGACATTTCGCGCTATTACTCTGTTGTAGGCGAGGATATTAGAAAGATGAAAATGGCAACAGCCTTTTTGCTCACTACTCGTGGCGTGCCTCAACTTTATTATGGAGGCGAAGTTCTTTCATCGGGCAATGAACATGAAGGACATGGTTTTATTCGCAAAGATTTTGAAGGTGGTTGGGTAGGAGATAAGAACAATGCGTTCGCGAAATCTGGCAGAACTGATTTGCAAAACGAATATTTCGATTATCTCAAAACCTTATTGAACTGGCGCAAAAGCAATAAAGTGGTAGCTTTTGGAAAATTGACACATTTTTTGCCAGACAATAATTTGTATGTCTATTTTAAGGAGTTAGATGGAAAAGCGGTGATGGTAATTTTGAACAACCACGACAAGGACGACAAAAAACTTGGTAATGTTCAGCGATATATGGAAATTCTTGGAAAATATAAGAAAGGTAAAAACGTGTTAAGTGGCGAAGCCATTACTAACTTTACTGAAATTAAAATTTCTGCCAAAAGCGCTGTTGTAATTGATTTAGAATAAAATTTTTTTATTTTTATTTTATTGCTGAATTGTCATTGTATCAATAAGTTATAAATTGATACAATGACTTTCTATTTTTAACGAAAACTAGTTTGAACCTGCAACTTTTAATCTTAACTTTTTATACTTACCGTCAACACATGTATAATTGTAGATATTTTTGACTATTTTTGTAATCAGAATTGAAAAAAAATGTTTTTTTTCGATGAGTTTTTTAAATTTAGACTAAAATTTTAACATTTATTAGAAAATTAAAACACTGATAAATAGATATTTAAAAAATAATGAAATTTTTTTTCAAAATAAAAGATAAAAACATCTTAAAATATTTGTAAAGTTAAAACAAAGAACATATTTTTGTTTAGAATTAATCTAAATAGATAATTCAATTTTAAAACAACATAATATTAAATTCATTGAAAGCATAACATCTTTTTATTTCGACCCAAATATAAGCTGATTAAAACCAAGAGGTTGAAACGATTCAGACGAATAAAAAAGATTTCTTCATAAAAAGAAGAGTGAAAAGTGAAGTGGAAAATAAGAAAAGGCTTTCAATCATAACAAAAACAACAAAAATATGAAAAAAATAGGTATATTTTACGGCTCAACAACAGGAAATACTGAAAGTATAGCCAAAAAGATTCACGCTCAATTACCCGAATCGGAATTAAAAGACGTGGCACGTGCAAAAGTAAGCGAATTAGCCAATTATGAAAACATCATCTTTGGAACTTCTACTTGGAACACAGGCGAAATTCAAGATGATTGGTCAGACTTTTTGGGAAAGGTAGCAGATGCTGACCTTTCGGGCAAAGTAATTTCACTTTTTGGATTAGGAGATAGCGCCTCGTATGCCGACACTTTTGTAAACGGCATTGGTGAGATTTATCACACAATAAAAGACAAAGGTTGCAAAATAGTAGGTCAGGTAGAAACTTCTGATTATGACTTTACTGAATCAGAAGCAGTTATTGACGGTAAGTTTGTGGGATTAGCCATAGATGAAGACAACGAAGACGAAAAAACCGACAGCAGAATACAGCGTTGGGTTAGCAAAATAAAAAAGGATTTTGTTTAAAAAACGAATTGACAGATAATAAGTGTAAATTCCATAGTTTAACCAAATTAAATACATGAAATAGTATGTTAGAAGTTTTGATAAAAAAAATACTTTGATACATACTATTTCTAAGATATAATAAAGTAATAAATAATTAATGTTTAGATTTTGAATTTTTGCAAAAGTTTGCGGCTGCGAAGCTCCAACTTTTATTTGTTTAAAGTTTTGAAAATTAGAGGTTTTTTTTTTGAAATTATGAAGATTATTTAGTATAGTTAGATTAAACCAAAAGATATGTATTAATTTAGTAATAAATTACTTATACAGTAATAAGATATAATGTTTAGATTTTGAATTTTTGATGAGGTTTGCGGCTGTGAAGCCCCACATTTCTTTAATTTTGAATCTAAAAAGACGAAATAATGTTTAGATTTTGAATTTTTGATGAGGTTTGCGGCTGTGAAGCCCCACATT
>DZBP01000069.1:12771-15576 GCA_022729915.1 Draconibacterium orientale
CGAAATAATGTTTAGATTTTGAATTTTTGATGAGGTTTGCGGCTGTGAAGCCCCAACCTTTTACTTTTTAGTTGAATGTGATTGTTTTTTTTGCAAATAAAAGCTTTTTTTCGGATTAAATCTGTTTTTTTTCTGATAAATAGTGTTTGAAAGAAAACTCTATTATTTTGAAAAAAAGCCCCAAACCCCTAAAGTGGCTTATTGTAACGATTAGTAAATCAGCGTGTTTTATAAGGTCTCCTTTAGTAGATTTTGGGGCAAAAGCTAGAAATGTATAATTTTCTTTCTAGCACTAAATAGAAGATTTTTCGGAATTTGAAAAAGCATTTACTACAATCAGCAACAAAAAAGGACTAAATTTATACAAAAGACTTGCTGTAATTTAGTTTTCAACGTAATAGGTTGTGAACCAAAATTAATTGGATATTTTATTTTTCCAAGTGTTTGATATTTATTTAATAACAAAAATAGTTGCTCAATTTAAAACAGTACAGAGGCTTAAAAGAAATGAAACACCAATTAAATGGGTTTTTAATTGCGGTTTAGACACGATTTTAGAAAAAAAACAATGATAAAGTGCGTAGCTTTAGCTTCTGTGTTGTACTCCTCGCAATAACTCGTAGATTGTTAAATTGTGTATTGAATCTTCCATGTGCTTTTTTTTTGAAAGGGTTTTGTTTTGTGGGTTAGATTGCTTATATTTGTATTTTGTGTCTTTTGAGATATATTTTAGTGTATAATATATCGATATTTATACACAAAAGGTTGAAATTACTCGTCAATGGGACTTTGTTTGAAACATTTTTTTTTTGTAAACAAATACATGTCAGGCATTTGGCAAAGTAAACTATACAATTAAATTATGTTCACTACTTATTAACTCATTTTTTTATATGAATACAATTTACGAAAATGATTACCTTATCGTTAAAATAGATAAGTCAAAATCTATTTACTACTGGGAATGGAAAGAAAAGTCAGAAGAATTGAACAACGAAACCTTTATGATGCAAGGCACAAAGTTGTTGGAAGAATTTCTGAAAAGCAATTGCACGAGATTAATTTCTAATGCATTGAATTCTCGTTTTCCTATTTCGCCAGCTTTGCAAGAGGTGCTTGCTAAGCAGTTGCTCAGTGTTTTAAATGGCAAGGTGGATAAAGTAGCACATGTTCTTGCTAAATAGCTAATTGTAGGATTATCAACCGAACAAACTTGGGAAGAAAACAAAAGTACTTACCAAGACAAATTCTTTTATACGCTCGAAGAAGCTCTTGAATGGATTTATGAAAATTAAAAACTGAAAATGTTTTTTTGTTCACTTATGAATCAGACTAAGTAAGAGTTTGTTTAAAATTTTCTGTCAGAAAATTTTAAACAAACTCTAAGTCTATCTTTGAAGAAACATTAAATATACCTACAAAAAGACCTTATTGAAATTATAAAAATCGAACTTTCGGATTTGCAACAAGTTTATTCTGTTTTTCTTTTTGATATATTTCTTTAAAAGGATATTAATCAAACGAATAGAATATTATTCACGCTTCATATACCACACTTGGCAAGTGAAAGTTTGTTGTGTACAATTTGCCTTTCGCCACTAAAAAAACAACAGAAGTACACAGATTTTACTAAAAAAATGTAAATATTCAATAATTTTGAAAATAAAAATGAATATTTTTGAATAAATATAAATAATGTTTTATGTTTGTGCAAAATTTAGTGCAAAGATTTGGAGAATTGCAAGCACATAAAAAAATGCTAAAGGTCGAAGAATAATTTGTTCATAAAGCTTTTATATTAAAAGAAAAAGTAGCTTTAATACAAATTCATACAGAATTTACTGCTACTCAATAAACAGATTTCATTCCACACAATTACCAAGAATCTTGCTCAGTGTAATTTATTTATAACTAAAAAAATAATAAGAACTATGCCTTATTTATTTACATCGGAATCAGTATCAGAGGGACACCCAGATAAAGTTTCTGACCAAATATCAGACGCTCTGCTTGATGCGTTTTTATCACAAGACCCAGAATCGAAAGTAGCTTGCGAAACCTTAGTTACTACCGGATTAGCTGTTTTAAGCGGCGAAGTAAAAACAACAGGATATGTTGATGCTCAAAAAGTAGCTCGTAAAGTAATCAATGAAATTGGTTATACTGAGTCAGAATATATGTTTGATGGCAACTCTTGCGGAGTTATTTCGGCTATTCATGAGCAATCACCAGACATTAACCGTGGTGTAGTGCGCGAATCGGACGAGAACCAAGGAGCAGGCGACCAAGGAATGATGTTTGGATACGCAACTCGCGAAACCGATAATTATATGCCGCTTACGCTCGAATTGTCGCATCTTTTGCTTGTAGAGTTAGCTAAAATTAGAAGAGAAGGAAAACGTATGAAATATTTGCGCCCCGACTCTAAATCACAAATTACTGTTGAATATGCCGACAACGGAAAAGCCAAACGCATTGATACCATTGTAATTTCTACTCAACACGACGATTTTATTAAACCTGCCGACAACTCGCCCGAAGCTCAGCTTAAAGCCGATGTGGAAATGGTAGAAAAAATTAAAAAAGACGTGCAAGAAATTCTTATTCCTCGCGTAAAACGCATTTTGCCACGTCGTTTGAAGAAATTTTTAAACTCAGAAGAATACAAACTTTTAGTAAACCCTACCGGAAAATTTGTAATTGGTGGTCCTCACGGCGATACCGGATTGACCGGACGTAAAATCATTGTAGATACTTACGGTGGAAAAGGTGCTCACGGTGGTGGTGCTTTCTCTGGTAAAGATA
>DZBP01000261.1 GCA_022729915.1 Draconibacterium orientale
AAAAGTTTCGCGCAAATAACGAAACTTTTTGTATTTTTGCCGTATGAAAGAAATTATAAAAGACATCATTGTTAATTTTCAGACCAATAACTTAAAGAAAAGTTATAAGCGACAATTAGAATTACCGGTAAACACCGGAATAATTGTTACAGTAATTGGTGTGCGAAGAAGTGGAAAAACCTTTTTGCTTTATGAAACAATTAAAAATCTTTTAGAAAAAAATGTTCCTAAAAATCAAATACTTTACCTAAACTTTGAAGACGAACGGTTGAACTTGCAACAATCGGATTTAGATTTGATTTTGCAAGCTTTCATGGAATTATTTCCTCAAAATAATTTGGCAGAATGCTATTTCTTTTTCGATGAAATTCAAAACGTAACAGGTTGGGAAAAATTTGTGAGGCGAGTATTTGATACTGTTAGCACAAATATTTTTGTAACAGGCTCTAATTCAAAACTATTAAGTACTGAAATAGCTACCGAGCTAAGAGGCAGAACGATTAGTTATACTTTGTATCCACTTAATTTTCAGGAGTTTTTGTCATTTCATAATGTAGAACCTATTTATTACGGAACAAAACAAAAAATTGAAATCATTTCGCTTTTCGATAAGTTTTTGCAGTATGGCGGCTTTCCTGAAATTTATAATTTAGAGATTAACTTAAAAATTAGGAAATTACAAGATTATTTTAATTCAATAATTTATAAAGATTTGATAGAAAGGTATAATATTTCTAATCCTACTATTTTAAAGTTTTTTATAAAAAAAATATTGGAGCAAGTTACTAAACCTCTTTCAGTAAATAAAATACACAACGATATAAAATCGATTGGATATAAAATAAGTAACAATGTTTTGTATGAATATTTAGATTACATTCAAGCTACATTTACCGCATTGGTTATTAATAAATTTGATTTTTCGGAGATAAAACAAATCAAAAGTGAAAAAAAAGCATATTCTATTGACAACGGAATTTTAACGGCTTTGGATTATTCATTTTCCGAAAATAAAGGCAAACTATTGGAAAATTTAATTGCACTTGAAATACTAAAACAAGATAAAGAAATTACGTATTTTAAAAATAATGTTGAATGCGATTTTATAATGAAAGAAAAAAATAACTATTTGCCAGTACAAGTAAGTTATTCTATTCAAAACGCTGAAACAAAGCAAAGAGAACTAAAAGGCTTGATAGCTGCTTGCGTGTATTTGCAAACAAAAAAAGGTATAATTGTAACTTACAACGAAGAAGCAAACGAAATTATAAACGAAATTAACATATCCATAATTCCTGCATATAAGTTTATTCTGAATAAGCTGATTTTATAATTTCATGATATAACTTATTGCTAAAATAATGTTTATCAATTAATTAAACTCTACAAAGAAAGTATTTTTAAAGAAGCCAGAAAATGAAAACCTCCATTTTAATTCCATATTTCAACAATTCTAAAACGATTGAAAAAGCTATCGAAAGTTGCCTATTGCAAGGTGTAGCGAATGTAAAAGAGATTATTGTAGTAGATGACGGCTCAAAACCGGAAGAATTTGAGGTTTTAATGCAATTAACTGAGCGTTTTCCTATTTTACAAGTTCACAAAAACAATTCAAAAGGAGGAAATTCGGCTCGAAACATGGCTTTTGCACTTTCAACTGGCGACTTTATTCAATGGCTAGATGCCGACGATGTACTTTTGGAAGGAAAACTGAAAACACAACTAAATTTCTTGGAAACAACAGATTGCGATATTGTTTATTCCGATTGGCGTTACGATTTTTACTACAATGAAAACTATACTCACTCCGAAAAACATTTAGGCAAACCACACAAAGATACTATTTATGAGTTACTTATCGACAATTGGCAGCCTTGCCACAATTACTTGATGAAAAAAGAAATAGCACAAAAACTTTTTGACTTAGGGCTTTGGAATACACAAACACGTGTGGCTCAAGATCGTGAATATTTTACCAATGCTGCTATTTTGGGTGCAAAATTCGGATATGTTTCGGGCGAATTTGCAGTTTACAATCGTTGGGGAGGTAATCAGAATGTTTCAACCATTTCATTTGCAGAGCGTTTGATTTTAAATTTAGAACAAGTAAATTCATACAAACAAAGTATTAAACAATCCGCTTTGCTTTCAAAAAAAAGCAAAAAACTATATATTTCTTTGCTCGATACTGAAATATTGATAAGTGTTTATTATAATTTTAAAATTAAAATACCCGAAAATATTCCTTTTACACATATTGTTTGGAAAAGAATTCACTGGAAAATGCGTTTTTTCATTCCTTTTATTTATATTTGTAAAAATATTGAGTTTTTATTTTTGAAAAAAAATTAAAAGAGAATACCAAAAAGAAATGAGGATTTTAATAACCGTTGACCCTGAAATTCCGGTTCCACCAAGTGGTTACGGCGGAATAGAGCGCATTGTAAGCAGTCTTTCAAAGGAATTTGCAAAGCGTGGGCATGAAGTATTTTTGCTTGCAAACCCAAAATCAACGGAAGAGTCGGCAGTGAAAATTTTTGGCTGGAAAGGTGCGTCTTCGGTCAAAAATAGAGATATTCGTATCAATGCTTTTCAATTAAAAACGGTTGTAAAAGAAATAAAACCCGATGTAATTCACAGTTTTTCGAGACTTTTGTATCTTTATCCTACTCTTTTAACTACAAAAATCATGGTAGTGCAATCGTACCAGCGCGAAATAAGTAAATATTCTACTAAACTAGCAAATTTCATTGGTGGTAAAAAGATACAATTTACTGCTTGCGGTGCGCACATGTTTAAAAAGTTTACAGGCAAAAAGAAATGGCACGCTATTCACAATTTTACCGACACTGATTTTTTTACAGACGATGCAACTGTTTCCAAAGAATATTTGTTTTGGTTAGGTAGAATAGAAAACATCAAAGGCACAAAAGAAGCTATTCACGTAGCTTTGGAAACAAACCAGCAATTAATTATTGCCGGAAATATTGAAAAACGTCATCAACCGTATTTTTTGAATGCAGTGAAGCCGCATTTAAGCAATCCGTTGATTAAATATGTTGGATTGGTGGACGATGAGCAAAAACTCAAATGGTTTAGAGGCGCAAAAGCGTTTTTGTTTCCAATAAAATGGGAAGAGCCTTTTGGAATTGTAATGGCAGAAAGCATGGCTTGCGGTACTCCTGTAATTGCGTTAAATAGAGGTTCGGTAAACGAAGTAATTGAAAACGGCGTGAACGGTTACAAAGTAGAAACTATTTCGGAAATAATAGCTTCAATAAGCAAAATAAACGAAATAGACAGAGAAAAAGTACGCAAAGATGCCGAAAATCGATTTTCGATTGAGGTTATTGCAGCGAAGTATTTGGGATTGTTTGGTAAAATAGTTCGGTAATTTTTACTTTTGATAAAACCGACAATTTTTTTTTTATAAAAGAATAAAAATAAATGAATAAATTACTATTTTTAGCCGATTCTATCCATTTAAAATCGGAAATACCGGGTGGAGTTCAAATTTGCACACACGAATTTATTGATTTGCTTAAATTGTGCAATTTCGATGTAGAACTGTTTCCGGTAAATCATACTCGTAAAATTTTTACACGTATGAAAATAAAATTAGGAATTGAACTTTATACACGTTACGATTTTGACAAAATAGCACAAAAAATAATTTTTGAAATTAAAAAAAGCAATATAAATTATGTTGCTTTAAATCAAGTAGATTTTATAAAAATAGCCACTTTTATAAAAAAAGAATTTAAAGAGAAAGTAAAAATAATTGTGCTTTCGCATGGAAATGAAAGTGGCGATTTTTTACATCATGTAGTTCGTAGGCAAACCAA
>DZBP01000262.1 GCA_022729915.1 Draconibacterium orientale
AAAGCAAAGTAAGCACACTATTATAATTTTGCATAGTAATATTTGCCTCCATAATGTGGATATTTTGGTTCCCGTTAAGTGAAAAATCCTCATTAAACCCCTTATTATGCAACAGAAAATAATATTCTCTGTAAGTTCATCAAAAGTAATGATTTATGGAATTACTTAATATGCCCATTTTTTATTGCTCTGCATTAGAATAAACTCTTATAATAGAACAATTTATAAATTGAGATTATCTAATTCATAATCTGGGGTAAACCCCTTATTATGCAACAGAAAATAATATTCTCTGTAAGTTCATCAAAAGTAATGATTTATGGAATTACTTAATATGCCCATTTTTTATTGCTCTGCATTAGAATAAACTCTTATAATAGAACAATTTATAAATTGAGATTATCTAATTCATAATCTGGGGTAAACCAAGCAAAAGCGGGTATATCTTCCTCTTTGGGTACTTCGGCAAATTTTTGTATCATTTGATCAAAAGAACATAATTTAAGTTTATAATTGTGCATTGCTTTGTGTAAGTCAAAAGCATAGCTCATATTATTTACTTTTGCACCTTTGCTTAAAAATTGATAGGGAAAAGAATTATTAATAGAACTCCTATTAACCTAGTGAAATGAATATCATATCCTCCCCCCAAAGTGATGCTGCATAGGAGTCTCACAGACCTTTAGGAAAGACTATAAAACAACATCGCTATCAAAAATTTTTCTTCAGCTTGTTTTATTTTGAAAGAAATTGTTCAATAGAAATGTTTGCTTGTTTTAAAATTGCTCTTAATGTTCCTTCGGGCATGTCGCCGGAATGATTTGGAATTGTAGTAAATAATTTTGTCGATTTGCTATACCAAATTTCATGACTTCCAGAAGCTTGACGATAAAATTCAAATCCAAGTTTTTTCAATTTCTTAACAATACCTCGATAATTGAATCCAGTTAGCCTTCTCAAAATTTTAGATTCCAATTACCAAAGACATATCAAAATTTTCTTTATCTAAATAAGTATTAGATTTGTAAATAAGTTCATCTTCTTGAGCCTCGATAAGTTTTTTTGCTACATCACGAGCAATTTCAAGTGTTTCAGTAATAGTCCTACCCTGAGCCACTAATCCTTGAACTTCATCTGAAGTTGCCAAGTATAAACCTTCCGGCAATCTTTCAATATGAATATTTACAATTTTCTCCATTTCATAACCTTTTCTAAAATGCTTATTCTATTCAAAGGAAAATGTAACCAATATAACTTCCAATTTCAACCAAATAAAAGAGCAATTAGTGATTTTGTGCTTTTTCGCTTCTTTTTTTAATCTTTTCCCCATTTTAAGCTTTAGCCTTCCTGCCCCCATGGAATGCCTGCCCAGTGAAATGTTTTTATCTTTTCTATTTCACATGGGCTTCTTGTTTTATATTCCATTGGGGTGTCTTTTTCTTTCCTCCCCGTCTCTTTCCAAGAGAAGGGGCTGGGGGATGAGTTTTCCTAAACACAAACTGCCGCTAATGCGCGAATAAAAACAAGAGCGATTTTAAATAAACAATTAAAACCGTTAGGTGGTTTTTGTTTTTCCTTGGAAACCCACGACTTAAGTCGTGGGCTATTAAAAACACTGCTTTTTAAACAACCGTTTTAACGGTTTACATTAAATTTAACAATAGCTAATATCTACTCTTACCTCTTCACCTCTAACTTTTTACTTTCAACTTGCTCTTCTTTGAAAACTGCCGCGAATACACGAATAAAATAAGAGCGATTTTAAATAAACGGTTAAAACCGTTAGGTGGTTTTTTGTTTTTTCTTGGCAACCCACGACTTAAGTCGTGGGCTATAAAAAAAACGCCTAATTAAACAACCGTTTCAACGGTTTTTTGCATTCAAACTTTCAATTTGTGTTCAATTTCTTACAGCTCCGCCAGATCAGTCACATATTTTAAGAGCTAACAGCAAAAACGAAGAAAAAGTACAAAACTCTTTCTTTTTATAAATTATTTTTAGTACTTAAATGAGTGATTTTTGCGATTTATACTTCCAAACATAATTGCCACTCTTTTTGCAATCCAAACAAAGTAAGATAATTTTTCAACAAGACGTTGTCAATTAAACTTTGTGAGTTCTGTAAGATAGCTTTTATATCATTGATATGTTTTTGCGCATATCCTTCTTTATAGAACTGTAACTTTTTAATAATTACATATTCTATTGGTGCTATTGGAATAGTGTCGCCATAAAAATCTATTTTTCGTATATTTTCCAAAGCCCAATGTTGAAAATCATCACTTCCTGCAAAATAAATATCAGCCTTAAAACCGCTCTCATGATGAATAATATTACAGTGTCCTCTACTTTCACGCAATATTTCATCTTTTATTATATCAATTGGAGGTAAATAAAATTCCTCTTCAGAGAAAAATTCAAAAAATCTTTGAGAATAATTAATAGGAATTGTAATAACAATATCTATATCATGCGTTACACGTGGCTCGCCATAAATAATAGAAGCAACTGAACCAGTAATCATATAGGGTACACCCAATTTATTTAATCTATCGGTAAATATTTTAAATAAACTATGTTCTTGCATGCAAGAATATCCTTCTTACTTCTTTATCTATTTTTATATCATTCCACTCAGGGTGAAATTGTTTTAGAGCGGCACGCTTCAATTCTTTAGCTGAATAATATAACTGCATAGATAAATCAAGTTTTTTCTGTGGAGAAAAGTTTTTAAATCTATCGACTGCTATTTTTGTATTATTTTCATTCATCTATTTTACTTTAAATTTTAATCCCAAAGGTTTTAGGAACACAATAACTATTTTAACGTTGTTTCTTAAAACAAGCATTTTCCCCACTTTGAGCTTTAACCTTTTCGCTTTTTACTTGTCTTTTTTTCAAACTTCCCAAAGCAAAGTAAGCACACTATTATAATTTTGCATAGTAATATTTGCCTCCATAATACGGATTTTTTGGTTACCGTTAAGGGAATAATCCTCATTAAACCAAGGCTTGTGCACGACCAAAGAGTTCAACTTTAAGTTAAGCTCTACTTAATATAACTTATACTTTAGCCAAGCTCTTTTTTCTTATTTCCTTCGGTTTTGATAAAGGAAGTTGAAAGTTTCCAGCAATTATTCCAGGCACTGTAATATCTTCATCAAGATTATCCCAACGTAGCGCAAAACCATTTAGCCTTATTTTAACTTCTTTCAGTTGATTTATTTTAGCTTTTCTTAATATTTTAAATCTATCTGCCGGAAAACCAATGATTCTACCGTCGGTTAATTCTATAAAAATGGTTCTTCCTTTCACTTCAACTTTAATTGCAGCAGGTTCAGAAATATTTTTTTTTATCTTTTATGGAATTCATGATATTTATCCTTTAAAAACTCTTGGTTTTCAAAAACTAACTTTTCATCTGTATATAATTGCATGTTTTTGTCAGATGGTACTCGCATTAAGAATTAACAGTTTTGTAATATTATATATGTACTCGGTTCAATTTCTCTCAATTTTGGTGCTTTAATATCTTTATTTCGTGCAAGCGAAATAGGATATAGCCAAAATTTGCATTCACTTGCTCCATATTCAACATGTATATGAGGTGGTTCTTTTCTTTCGTCAGAATAAAAGTGAAAACGAAAACTTCCAATTTTTAGAACTGCTGGCATAGATATTCTGTAAATATAATTTAGATTATTTAATTAAATTGAGCAAATATTAACCATAGCTGTTTTTCTTATAAACATCCGCAATTTCGGACAATTTTCCGCGAATACGCGAATAAAACAAGAGCAATTACAAATAAACGGTTAAAACCGTTTGGGGAATTT
>DZBP01000263.1 GCA_022729915.1 Draconibacterium orientale
CTACAAACGAAGCTATTTTACTTGCTCTAAAATCGTTATCCACAGAATGATAACTTTTTCAACGTTTTAAAACTTTGGCAAGTTCTAATTAGATGATAATTACATACGAATAGCAGTTCAAAATAAGAAACGTTTGCAGTGTAAGTCAATAACTTTTGTTTTTTTTAATGTTGTAAAACTTTCTAAAAAAATAGATATGAGCATAAATAATGTAATAGCTTATTTTAATGATTGTTATCAATCGGATAACAGAGATTTAAGTATCGATAATTTTTTTAGCCCGAAAGTTGAAAAACGCATCATGATGAGTGGTAGGGAGGAGTTGGTAGATGGCTACTATCCACAATTGCCTATAAATCATGTAAAAGCAGCAGAGATTGTAAAAGATTTGGCGTTGTATTATAAAGAAAAGGAACTTTTGTATTGCACTGTTTTTGTAATTGGAAAAAGAAAAGGGGGTAGAGGTAAAAACCAAGCAATTTGTTCGCCTTTGTTCTTTTTTCCGGCAGAAATTATTCTCGAAGATGGTAATTATTTTGTTAAAATAGTGATTGAAAAACGCCGTATTAATTATTCTTTGCTCAAAACCATACGTGAAGACGAAGATACGAGTGGATTGTATGAAAATTTGCACAAAGATTTACCCGATAATGCCATCGATTTTAAAGAAATAGGCTTGATTAAGCGTGTTTTGGAAAAATATTTTCCGGAATTGGACACCACTCAAATTTTATTGTATCCCAATTTGTTTGAAGAAGATAAAATTAAGGAATTAATTACTGACGAAAAAATTGAAAAGCTCTCAAAATACCATATTATTCCGGCTAGTGGATTAGGTTTAGTAAATAAATCGGAAAATACACTTGGCATTTTAAATGAATTGAGCGAAATTAGTAGAGAAACAGAATTTTCAGAACCTTTGCGCTTGCTTTTTGGAGAACATCAGATTGTAAATGAACCTCAACACGTTGCAATAGGCAGAGTACCAACCATTTTGAGCTTTGCTCAACAAAAAATGATTACCGCTGCCTCTACTTATCCATTCAATTTGATAGTAGGTCCGCCCGGAACCGGAAAATCTTATACTATTTCGGCACTGGCTATTGAACATTTGAGCAAAGGCAAATCGGTGCTAATTGCTTCACGCACAGACCAAGCCGTTGATGTTATTGCCAATAAAATCGAAAATCAATTACAGATTAAAGACGTAATAGTACGTGGCGGGCGCAGCACCTATTTGCGCGATTTGCAAAAACATCTGAAAGATTTATTAAGCGGAATCAATTCTTTTAATAATTTAGATTATAGAGAATTATCGAAACTAAATTCCAATTTATCGAGATTAGAACTTCGGCTCAAAAAACTCGAAAAACATTTTGAAAAACGGGTAATTCAAGAAAACAAACGAGGCGAATACATTGTTCGGAATGAATTTACGACCAATGTATTTAAGAAAATAAAACGGAATATATTGCTTTCAATCAATAAATTACAAACACCACATTGGGAGCTGATAGCCGAAATAGAAAATGAATTGGAAAAACTCATTTCGTGGACTGTGGCGCATGTGCGAGGAAATTATGGGGCAAAAATAAACGAAACGCTAAAAAAACACAGAAAAGAGCTGACCAATTTTAATCAAGCAGTGCGAGTAAAAACAGGCTCTATCAAAGAAGAATACTTCGATAAAACAAATTTTGATGTAATTTTGAGTACTTTTCCGGTTTGGTTGGTGAAAATTACCGATATTTATCGAATTTTACCACTCAAAAAAGAACTTTTTGACATTGCTATTATCGACGAGGCTACTCAATGCGATATTGCATCAATCATTCCGATTATGCAACGTGCTAAGAAAGTGGTAATAGCTGGCGACCCAAACCAATTGAGGCACGTTTCGTTTTTGTCGAGAGAGCGGCAAATGATGATGCAAAAAGCGCATAATCTGGAAAAAATGCCCACTGAAATGCTAAATTTTAGAGACAAAAGTATTTTAGACTTAGTGAGCGATAAAATAGCCAATCAAAACCAAGTTACTTTTTTGAACGAGCATTATAGGAGTTTGCCAGCAATTATTAGCTTCAGCAATGCAAAATTTTACAGCAATGCCATCAGTATAATGACCGAAAAACCGGATATTCCTACAAATGAAGGCATTTATTTAGAAAAAATAGACGGAATTAGAACCGAGCAAGGCTATAATGTGGAAGAAGCCGATAAAATAATAAAAGCGGTAAAAGAAACAATACAAAATCAGGCGAATTTAGATGTAAAATATTGCAATTCGCTGGGTATTATTTCGCCAATGAGAGCGCAAACCGATTATATTATTTCGCGCGTTAATAAAGAGCTAACTATTGACCAAATTCAGCGGCATCAACTTTTGATAGGCACAGCTTATGCTTTTCAGGGCGAAGAGCGCGATTTTATTTTCCTTTCGTTTGCACTCGACGATGCTTCACATGCTTCGGCTTTTCATCACATCTACAAACCCGATGTTTTCAACGTGGCTATTACCAGAGCACGTACCAAACAATTTATTTTTTATTCCGTATCACTCAACAAATTAAAACCGGATTCTCTTTTACGTCAATATATTGAAAGTTTTGATAAAAATAAAGGAATGAATGATTTTCAAAATACCGAAAAAGATAAATTTTTGAAAGAAGTAAGCGAAGCTTTTGCACTAAAAGGATACAAAACTTGGGAAGCTTACAAAATAGCCGGACAAATAATTGATTTAATAGTACAAAAAGACGAAAAATCGGTTGCAATTGATTTGATTGGGTATCCAGGAAAATTTGTAAATGCCTTTACAATAGAACGATACAAAATGCTTCGCCGTGCAGGTATTGTATCTATTACATTACCTTACACTTATTGGTTTTCTGACAAAGAAAAAACCTTGCAAGCAATTGAAAATCAAATAGCTTTGTTGCTTGCTGTGTAAGTTTTAAATCTAAGTAAACGGCAAACAGTTATAATTTTAACTTTTATTTTTGTATAATTGTTTCTTAATTAGAACTTTGCCAAAGTTTTAAACTTTGGCAAAGTTGCCGCTTATAGTATAGTAGTATTTCCTTTTTTTGTACGGTTTGATGTTTTGTAAGTGCTTGTAGTAGAGTATTTTTTATAAATTACGGTTAATTTAGCGTCTCTGTTTTGTTGGCACAAAGCAGGTAATTCTTTTTTTTGGGAAAAAGTAAATGCAAAAGAAGGAGGGTTTTTCTGAAAAGTAGGCGAAGTGCCTCGATTTTGCTTAAAAATTTACTTGCACTGCTTAAAAATTTACTTCGCATAAAAAAAATTCACTTCGCCTGCTTAAAAATTCACTTCGCATAAAAAAAATTCACTTCGCCTACTTAAAAATATATACTGCACTGCTTAAAAATTCACTTCGCCTACTTAAAAATAGATACTGCACTGATTAAAAATTCACTTCGTCTGCTATTTTGGGTATTTGCTCTGCTATTTTGAATATTTCCGCTGCTATTTTGGGTATTTGCTCTGCTATTTTGAGCACTTGGTCTGCTATTTTGGGCACTTGCTCTGCTTACTCACCCTACTCTCGTGCTTTTTTGGTTATTTTTTGTGGTATTAATACTAGATTTGTTGTTAATATAATTAGTGTTAGAAAGAAAACTCGTAATTGTTTCTAAATAAATGATTTATATTAAATATACCTGAATGAATAACTCTGTGAAACTCTGTGGTAAAACCCTTATTTTTTATTGTACCACAGAGTTTAAAGGAGTTTGGCACAGAGTTACTCAGAGTTTTGTCAAAACATTCAAATCAAAATATTGACGTATCTATTTGAAATGTA
>DZBP01000264.1 GCA_022729915.1 Draconibacterium orientale
AAAACTGTATTTATCGCCTTTTGATGAAAATGAAATAAAACAATATTTGAATAAAAAATATGGTGCTATTAAATTTTGGAACCAAGACAAAAAACGAATTGCGAATAGTGTAGTTCATGCTTCGCCAAAACTAATGGTACGCCCCATGTTGTTAGCCTATATAGATTATTTGGTTGACGAAAACAAGGTTTACAAAACAACTTTTGATATATACAATACATTGATAGAAAAATGGATTGATAGGGAAGCAAAAAAGCGAAAAGATGAACTTACCGATAGGGCAAAATTTAAAAAAGATTTATATCATTTTTCACAAAAAATTGCATTGGTAATTTATGAGAATATACTTCAAAACCCAAGTGCAAGCATTAACAAAGAAACTGCAATTCAGGTTTGTGCAGACCATAATTTGGATTTAAAACATTACGAAATTACCGGACAGTCATTACTTACTCGTGATGCAAATTTTAATTGGAAGTTTGCGCATAAATCAATTCTTGAATTTTTTATTGCAAAACATGCTATTGAAGATTTTGACTTTTATCTTAAATTGGTTGCAAATAATTTTGCAAGTATAGACATGACAAAAGTGTTTTGTAATGACTTTAAATTAGGTTTGCAAATGGAAAAAGTAAAAGGTGGCACATTTCAACAAGAAAGCCGAAAAGTTACTCTTTCCGATTTTTACATCTCTAAATTTCAGGTAACCCAGAAGCTGTATCAGGCAATAACGGGCAACAACCCAAGCAATTTTAAAGGTGAAAATCTGCCTGTTGAAAGAGTAAGCTGGTACGAAGCCGTAGAGTTTTGCAACAAACTGAGCGAGAAAGTAGGTAAACAACCTTATTACAATATTGACAAGAGCAAAGAAGACAATAATAATAAAAATGATAACGATAAAATAAAATGGACAGTTACCATAAATAAAGGAGCAAAAGGGTATAGGTTATTAACCGAAGCAGAATGGGAATTTGCTGCACGTGGTGGCGAACAATCGAAAGGTTTCGAATATTCAGGCAGTAATATTATTGGTGAAGTAGCATGGTACGAAAAAAATTCTGGTAAACAAACCCACCCTGTTGGCGAAAAAAAGCCCAACGAATTGGGTATTTACGACATGAGTGGTAATGTATGGGAATGGTGCTACGATTGGTACGACGGTTATGAAAAAGGCGATGTAGAAAATCCGCAAGGTGTTAAAACAGCTTCGGGCCGTGTGGGTCGTGGCGGTGGTTGGGACTACAGCGCTTCTGGCTGCCGTGTTGCTGATCGCTGCAACGGCAACCCTGCGGATCGCTACAACGGTTTGGGTTTTCGCGTGGTTCTTTCTTTATAGTTTACAAAACAAGAGAATACTATTTCTATTCTGAGCTAAAAAAAAAAATAAAAAAAGAGAGAAAAAAAAATATTAACTGTAAATTTGCGAAATTAAAAAGCAAATTTACAGTTACTATTTTTTTTTCGATGCCGTTAAAGTTATGCAATATAAATTTTTCATCGTCCCGCTTAGAGACATGATTTTAATGTTTTAACGATTAACGATTAATGAATAAAAACAGCACCAAAGGTGCGTGATAATTGATAATTTTTATTTCGCACCGTTGGTGCTTTTTATTAACGATAAATGATTTTTTTCGTGATTAAAAATGAAACATTTTAAAATATAATTCGCATAAATTCAATAAAATAGATACATTTTTAAAATATAATTTAGTTAACACTTTGTGTTAATTGAAAAATTGTATATCTTTGCATGGAAATAAAATTTGCCGATAAGAAACTCGAAAAGTATGCTAACGACGATAAATTATCTGTTCGCAAGCAGGGTGGTAAAAGAGCAGAATTATACAAAATTAGGCTCGATGATATGTTTGCCGCCGAAACTTACGACGATTTACGAAATTTACCCGGTCGCTATCATGAATTAAAAAACCAAAGAAAAGGGCAATGGGCTTGCGATTTAGACCACCCTTACCGATTGATTTTTACTCCACAAGAAAGACCCATACCTGCCGACAAAAGCGGCAAGTTTATTTGGATAGAAATAACAAGTGTTGAAATAATTGAAATAACAGATTATCATAAAGAGGGCTAGGATTATGAAAACAATAAATCAATACAGTCCGCAAACAGTAAGCCACCCGGGCTTAACGTTGAGGGAAAAATTATTGGAATTGAATATAGGTCCGAAAGAATTTTCGATAAGAATAGACAAACCAGAGAAAACGGTAACAGCCGTTTTAAACGGAAAAAGCTCGATAACTCCCGATATGTCGGTATTGTTTGAAAGTGTTTTGAAAATACAGGCAAAGTTTTGGTTGAATAGGCAAAATCAATACGACGAAGCTCAAGCTCGAATAAAAAGAATGCAAGTAATTGCGGAAGCCGAAGAGTGGACAAAATTATTTCCTTACGCCGAAATGGCAAATTACGGTTGGGTTACAACAACTCGAAAAACAGAAGAAAAAACAGTTTTTTTATTTAATTATTTTGGTGTTTCTAATCACAAGGCTTGGGAGAATTTATATTTGGAACAGCAAAAAGTAAGAGCACGAATTTCGATAAAAACTACGAAACAGCCTTATGCACTTTCGGCATGGATACGAAAAGGTGAATTGCTGGCAAATGAAAATCAACTATCTGAATTTAACGAAACTAATTTTAAAGAAATATTACCCGAAATAAAAGAATTGTCGGTAAAACAACCCTCTGATTTTTTGAAACAATTAAAGTTACTTTTTTTGAGGGTTGGAGTTCATTTTGTTTTTGTTCCTTTTTTGCCAAAGGCACCCATTAGCGGTCTAGCCCGTTGGCATAAAGGAAATCCGTTAATTCAGGTAAGTGGCTACAAAAAACGAAATGATGTGTTTTGGTTTACTTTGTTTCACGAGATAGGACACATTCTTTTGCACGGAAAAAAAGAAATGTTTTTAGAAGATTTTGAATATTCT
The DNA here is from genome assembly GCA_022729915.1 of Draconibacterium orientale. Lineage (GTDB taxonomy): Bacteria > Bacteroidota > Bacteroidia > Bacteroidales > JAIFNL01 > JAIFNL01. Next base: position 2,952 of record DZBP01000264.1, read on the forward strand.
GAAAATGACCTAGAAAAAGAAACCGAAGCCGATAACTTTGCCATGTATTGGACTTTTAGCAAAGAGCTTGAAAATCAACTTTTAAAGCAAAGCATTACAAAAGCACACATTGTAACTTTCGCACATCAAAATAATATAAATCCGGCATTTGTAGTTGGTAGATTGCAAAAGTTTAAACATATTAATTACAGTCAGTTCAACGAACTAACCGAAAGTTTGAATTTTAGTGAAGCTTCGGGGTAAAAGTTAGTGATACGATGACTCCAAAGTCATCGTATCACTACCACTACCACACGTTTCCATATCCTAATCGGAACAATGGAAAGTGTGTTTTTTTAATGGTGAATCTTCCAGAGTTGCTTTTATTGAAAATAGTTGAAATTGAGAAAAAATCTATTCGCTTAGTGGCTTAGAGCTGCTAAGCGAATAAAAAGCAAATCACTGAGAAAAAACAGTTTGATTATTTTATTCGTAAAGCCATAGGAAGCATCAGTAAAAAAGGCATAGAAAGGTTATAATTAATCGTTTTATAATCGTTACCTATGTTTACATTTTTATAATAAGACCGTATTCTACTCTGATAAAGTTTTTCTGATTTTATATGCCATGCTTGTTGTCCCAATTTTTGTGCTAAAAACCATTTTTCAATTAATCTGGCTGAACGTCCGTTGCCGTCGGCAAATGGATGAATTTGTACAAAAACCAGATGCAACATAGAGGCAAAATAAAATAGTTCATTTAACGATAAATCGCTGTTTATCAATATTTCAATATCATTAAAGAAACGATCTATTTCATTGGGTAAGTCAATAACAGGGCAGCCTGTGAAGCGTTTTTCACCACCTGCAAAAA
>DZBP01000265.1 GCA_022729915.1 Draconibacterium orientale
CGAGTAATTTTTGTACTCAATTCGAGTTTATCTTTAGCATATTCTAAAGTTACACGAAAAGTTTTTATGCTTTTATCCGATGGCAAGTTGTACATGGCGTCGAGCATAACTTCCTCACAAATAGCACGTAAGCCCCTTGCCCCTATTTTGTATTCCATCGTTTTTTCTACAATATAATCGTAAACTTCTTCATCGAAAGATAGTTCTATTTTGTCCATATTGAACAATTTCTTATACTGTTTTATAATAGAATTTACGGGTTCTGTTAAAATATTACGCAAAGCTTGTTTGTCGAGCGGATTTAAATAGGTCAAACCCGGAAGACGTCCGATAATTTCGGGAATTAAACCAAACGACTTTAAGTCCTGTGGAGCAATGTATTGCAAAAAATTGCTTGCGTCAACTTTTTCCAATGATTTGCTGGCAGCATAACCTACCACTTTGGTATTCAAACGTCTAGCTATTTTTTTGTCGATACCGTCAAAAGCTCCACCGGCTATGAAAAGAATGTTTTTTGTATCCACTTCTATCATTTTTTGGTCGGGGTGTTTGCGTCCGCCTTGTGGTGGCACGTTTACTTTCGAGCCTTCCAAAAGTTTCAACAAACCTTGCTGCACGCCTTCGCCCGAAACGTCGCGAGTAATTGACGGATTGTCCGATTTGCGAGCTATTTTGTCTATTTCGTCAATGAATACAATTCCGCGTTCGGCTGCTTTTACATCGTAGTTAGCTGCTTGTAATAAACGAGTTAGCAAACTTTCTACGTCTTCGCCCACATAGCCGGCTTCGGTCAAAACGGTTGCATCTACAATGGTAAAAGGCACGTTGAGCATTTTGGCAATGGTTCTTGCAAGAAGCGTTTTTCCGGTTCCTGTTTCGCCTACCAAAATGATATTCGATTTTTCTATTTCTACTTCATCGCCATTGCTGTGTTCTTTTTCCTGCGTAATGCGCTTGTAATGATTGTAAACGGCAACAGAAATTACTTTTTTGGCATCGTCTTGACCAATTACATACTTATCAAGAAATTTTTTTATTTCTATCGGGCGAAGTAGTTTTATTTTGTTTACATCAAAATTTGCAGTCGATTCGGGTTGTTTGTGCACAATTTCATGTGCCTGATCTACACACGATTCGCATATAAAACCATCAACTCCACCTATCAAAAGCTCAACTTCATTCTTTGATGCTCCACAAAATGAGCATTTATCTACTGAATTCTTTTTCATTAAATTTTTTTTTTAGTACAAAGCAAATGGAGTTAAAAATTAAAAATTAAAAATTCATAATTCATAATTCATAATTACCAACTTACTTTAACTTATTTTGTACGAACCAACACTTCATCAATCATTCCATAAGCTTTTGCTTCTTCGGAAGTCATCCAATAATCGCGGTCAGAATCTTTTTCAACTTGTTCGTAAGGTTTGCCCGAATGGTTTGAAATAATGGTATAAAGTTCTTTTTTTAATTTTACTATTTCGCGAGTAGTTATCTCAATATCAGTAGCTTGACCTGACGCTCCACCCATAGGTTGGTGTATCATCACACGTGAGTGTTTCAATGCCGTGCGCTTTCCTTTTGCGCCGGCAGTTAAAAGCACTGCACCCATTGATGCTGCCATACCTGTGCAAATGGTTGCTACATCGGGGTTTATGTACTGCATGGTATCATAAATTCCTAAACCTGCATGTACTGAACCACCCGGAGTGTTAAAATATATTTGAATATCCTTCTCAGGGTCAGCCGATTCCAAAAACAACAATTGAGCTTGAATGATGTTTGCAACATAATCATCGATTGGCAAGCCCAAAAAGATAATTCTATCCATCATCAAACGAGAAAAAACGTCCATAGAAGCAATGTTCAATTGACGCTCTTCAATGATAGTAGGTGAAATGTAATTGTTTGATATTGCAGAACTTACTTTAAATAAAGTGGTACTGTTAATGCCCAAATGCTTGGTGGCATATTTGTAAAATTCGTTATGTGGAATCATTTTTCTATCTTTTTTTAATGTATTTTTATTTTATAATCAACGCTTTACGGGTTTAATCAAAACCAAAAAATATAGTTTATAGATTTATTTATTTTGCAAATATAGAATACTTTGATTTTTTATAAAAATTTAATTTGCATTTATTCAAAAAAGAATGACTTTTTATACAAACTTTTTTTCAAAACAAACACCTTTTTCCGTTGCTAAGCACTCAGAAAAAGGTGTTAAATACTACAAACTTACTTACAAACTAGTTTTCGTAAAGTTTTCTAAAATCGTCAATGTTTATCACTTTTACATCGTGCGAAACTAACTCTTTTATTATAGAAAAAACTTTGGTTTCGATAGCAATCTGCACCAATCTTTTTCTTTCTTTCTCTTCTTCGAGCAAAGTTTCGGCAAATTGAGCATACTGTTCTTCAGGCAAATAACCCAATCCGTATTGAGCAAATTGCGCTTTTGACACTTCAATGGCAGCTTTTTTCAAATCAGCATCTTCAATTTTTACTTTGTTTGTTTTGAAAATGTTCGCTCTGATTAATTCCCAACGGAAATTATCGGCAGAACTAACGTATTCGTTTTCAAGAATTTCGTCTGTTAAATTTTTATCAGTCAGTTTCATCCAACGTTTCAAGAATTCGTCAGGAAGCGCAATTTGATAGTCCTTCATCAATTTTGCTTTGGCATCATATTGGAAACGATAATCACTGTCTTTGCCAAATTGATTTTCGAGTTCTATTTTAAGTTTTTCGTTAAATTCGTCCATCGAATTTACCACACCTTCACCATAAATTTTATCAAATAATTCTTGATTCAATTCGGCTTTGGTGAAATGTAGAATTTCTTTTACAGTAAAATTAAATTTCTTACTTTTTACTTTTTCGTCCAATTCATCTTGCGAAACGGCAAAAAGCGCAGCCATATCTGCATCATTTTCAAATGCTTTAGCTACATCAAAACTAACAACTTGGTCTATATTAGCTCCTAAAAAAGCTTCTTTAGCCTCAGTAGAATTCAATTTTTTCATCGAAACAGGTGCTCTATCGATAAACAATCCGTCTTCAATTACATGTCCATCTTGGTCTATTTCAATTACTTCGCAATAAACTACATCATCACCTTCTACAATTTCAGCATTTTTTTGTTGTCCGTATTGATAAGTATAACGTTCAGAATGCTCACTGATAAGCTCTTGAGTTACGTCAATTTTATAATATGGATAGCTTACTTCTTTGCTCAATTCAATAGCAACTTCAGGAGCAAGCCCTATTTCAAATGAAAAATGCAATTCTTCTGGATTTAAAAAATCGTTTTTTGGCTGAATATCATCAGAATATGGAATTGGCTCACCTAATAATGCCAATTTTTCATCTTTGATGTAGTCATTTAAACCTTTAGAAATCAATGTATTTACTTCATCTACTAAAATAGAAGTTCCATACATTTTTTTCACAAGACCCATGGGTGCATTGCCGGTGCGAAAACCTTTCATGGTTACATTTTTACGATAATCTTTTAGTTTTTTTTCAACTATTGGTTCGTAATCTTGCTTTTCTACTGTCATTTTAAGAACAGCATTTAAATCGCTAATATGCTCTTTTACAATTTTCATTCTTTTTTGTTTTGGAAATTAGTCTTTTTTTTATAAAAAAACAGAAATTTTTTATGCTTTATAAGTACTCTTACAAAAGTTCTTTTACTTTTTATTAACGTAAGTCGCTAATTAATAGCTAAGAAGTTTCGAATAAAATAGG
>DZBP01000266.1 GCA_022729915.1 Draconibacterium orientale
AATTAATAATTAATATAAAATGAGTTTATTTTCATCAAAAGATTTAAAACAGCTCACCAACCCGCTAAACTTAGAAAATCCGGTAACGGTTCAGATTCTAGGAATATGTTCGGCTTTGGCGGTTACGGTTCAAGTAGAGCCGGCTGTTGTAATGTCCATTTCGGTTACTGCTGTTACTGCTTTTGCCAACTTAATCATTTCGTTGCTTAGAAACACGATTCCTTCACGTATCCGAATTATAGTACAACTTGTAGTTATTGCTGCTTTGGTTATTATTGTTGACCAAATATTGAAAGCTTACAACTACGAAGTGAGTAAGCAACTTTCGGTATTTGTGGGCTTGATTATAACCAACTGTATCTTAATGGGTCGCCTTGAGGCTTTTGCTTTGGGCAACAAACCTTGGCCCTCATTCCTCGACGGTTTGGGCAACGGTGCAGGTTACTCCATGATTTTGATTATAGTTGCTATTGTGCGCGAATTTTTTGGTTCGGGAAGTATTTGGGGCATTAAATTAATTCCTCAAGCATTTTACGATATGGGCTATGTAAATAATGGCATCATCATTTTGCCTCCTATGGCATTGATTTTAGTTGGTATTATTATTTGGATACAGCGCATTAGAACGAAAGAATTAATGGAAGCTTAAAAAAAACGCAGGCTTTGTTTTTTGCAAAGCTTACTAAAACGATGTAAAATGGAAGAATTATTAAATATATTTATCAAGTCGGTTTTTCTCGACAATATGGTATTTGCATACTTCTTGGGTATGTGTTCGTTTCTGGCGGTTTCAAAGAATGTGGAAACAGCTACCGGTTTAGGTATTGCGGTTATTTTTGTGCAAGTTATCACTTTGCCCGTTAACTACCTTTTAGAAAATTACATTCTGAAAGAAGGAGCTCTTCAGTGGCTTCTTGGCGAATCGGCTAAAGACATTAGCCTCGATTTCCTTTCGTTCATAATGTTTATTGCCGTTATCGCCTCTATGGTGCAGTTGGTGGAAATGATTGTAGAAAAAGTTTCGCCTGCTTTGTATTCAGCATTAGGTATTTTCTTGCCACTTATAGCTGTAAACTGTGCTATTTTGGGTGGTTCTCTTTTTATGCAAGAAAAAGAATTTGCCAATTTGGGCGAAGCTACCGTATATGCTTTTGGTTCGGGTTTTGGTTGGTTTATAGCTATTGTTGGACTTGCTGCTATTCGCGAAAAATTAGCCTATTCCAAAATTCCTAAACCTCTCAAAGGTATCGGAATTACTTTTATTGTAACAGGTCTGATGGCTATTGCTTTTATGACCTTTATGGGTATTAAATTGTAATAACTGCTTAAAATCTTATAATATGATATTATTACAAGCTCAATTATCTACCATTATTACTATAAGTGTTGTTGTGTTTTTTACCGCTATAATCATTTTAGTAGCAATGTTACTTTATGCAAAAGCAAAACTTCTACCTTCGGGCGAAGTAAAAGTAACAGTGAATGGCGAAAAAGAACTGATTGTTTCGCCCGGTGGAACCTTACTTTCTACTTTGCAAGAAAACAAAATTTTATTGCCTTCGGCTTGCGGAGGCGGTGGCTCGTGCGGTATGTGCGAGTGTAAAGTGACCGAAGGCGGCGGAAACATTCTGCCTACCGAAAAAGGATTCTTTACTCGCAAAGAGCAACAAACCTTTCACCGTTTGGCGTGCCAAGTAAAAGTGCGCAACGACATGAAAATAGAAATTCCTGCCGAAGTAATGGGCGTGAAAAAGTGGGAATGCACCGTAGTGTCTAACGACAACGTAGCTACTTTCATCAAGGAATTTGTAGTTCGATTGCCTGAAGGCGAAACCTTGAACTTCCGTTCGGGTGGTTACATTCAAATAGATGTGCCAAAGGTAGAAGTTCCGTTCAAAGACATGGACGTAGCAACCGAATACCGTGGCGATTGGGACAAATTCAATATGTGGAACTTGGTAATGAAAAACCCGGAGCCTACTTATCGTGCCTATTCGATGGCGAATCACCCAGCCGAAGGAAACATAGTAATGCTCAACATTCGTATAGCTACTCCACCGTGGGATAGAGCTAAGGGCGCGTTTGCCAACGTAAATCCGGGTATTTGCTCATCATACATTTTCGGATTGAAGCCGGGCGACAAAGTTACCGTTTCGGGACCTTATGGTGAATTCTTCATCAAAGACACCAAAAACGAAATGATGTTCATAGGCGGTGGTGCCGGAATGGCTCCGATGCGTTCGCATATTTTCGACCAATTTATGACACAGAAAACCGACCGCAAAGCTACCTTCTGGTATGGTGCACGCTCGCTTAGAGAAGTTTTCTATCAAGACCACTTCGATAAAATTGCAGCCCAACACCCTAATTTCAAATGGAACTTGGCACTTTCAGAGCCACTTCCCGAAGACAATTGGACTGGACCGACTGGCTTTATACATCAAGTTATTTTCAACAACTATCTGAAAAATCACGAATCGCCCGAAGATATCGAATACTATCTTTGCGGACCGCCTATGATGAACTCGGCGGTTGAGAAAATGCTTTATGACTTAGGTGTACCCAAAGAGAATGTAATGTTCGACGATTTTGGAGCCTAATTTTCTGACAAAACAAAAAAGAGGCTGTATAAAAAAGAAAACTAAATCATTTGATGAATTTAAAAACTGTTTTACAGTAAAATTAAATTCAAAAATTTAATAAAAGATTTATCAGATGACTTTTTCTTAACAGCCTCCTTTTTTTTGAAATTATTTTACCCTTTTAAATTCTATGGTTTTATGACCATCGTTTACTATAAGTTCATCATCTGAAAGTTCTTCAATATCATAAAAAAGTAAACCTAAATCGGTATTTGAAAATGTAATTTTAAAGTGAGTATCCGTACGCGCTTCCCAAGTGCCTACATAATAGATTGTTTCGTCAGCCATTACAAAATCACCGCTTGCATCAAATTTAATGGAATAATCTCCAATATTTTCGCCACATTCAGTGCAAGTCCAAGTGCCTATTATTTTAATATCATTCGGATCTCCACACGAAAAAAACAATGATATCGAAAGCAATGCAATAAAAATTAGATTTTTTTTCATAGAATTTTTGATTTAAATGAATTAACTACTTATTTCCACTTTATCCAATAATCAATAATACTTTAAGGTTTGAATATTAAATAATTTTTCACCCAATATACTAAAAAATAAAATAAAATTCAAACTATTTAGATAAGAAATTACAAAAAGATAGTTCTTTTATTGAATAAACTTATTATACATTGATAATCAGAAACTAAAACATAAAGCTATAAAGTTAAAAAGTGTTTATTTATCTTTTCGGCTAAGATTATCATCTATTTTAATAGACTTGTTGAAAATTAAAAATCATTCTTTTATACTAAACAGCTTTCATAAATAGTAAAATAAAATCTCACGCAAAGTCGCTAAGACGCAAAGATACAATGTATTTGTATCTTAATATTTTTACATGAAATTATCTTTCATAATAACGGGTTAGTATTATAATTTTATCAGGTAATACGTTTTTTGAGGTGCTGTATTTTGTTATTCTGCTAAGGTTATATGCTATTTTAATGTCTATTTTTGTTAAAACCTTAATAGAAAAAAATAAATATATATCAAATAACTATATTACCTTATTTGTTAGTTGTTGAATATCAATTTACAACAAGTCTATTCTACTTTTTTTTGCAAAGTAGCATTACATACAGTTACATGTAGCCTGTTTTTTTT
>DZBP01000267.1 GCA_022729915.1 Draconibacterium orientale
TTTTCGTCAAAAATAGAGCAATAAACATTTCACCCTACCCTATTTTCACACAAAAATAAACATTCTCCCACACAAAACAAAGTGCATATATTGAAATTAAGATGTATTGTTACTATCCGAAAAAATAGTTACAATTTAATCAATAACAAGGTTTTATTGCAGGTGTAGGCATTCGTGCTGCAATATAATATTTTCTACCGTTATAAGTAATTGGCTTGCTTTGCAATATTTTAATTTTTAAACTTGCATCTCTTTTATAAATTTCGATTTTACTTACAAAGTATAGCTGTATTCTTTTATAATCAATCTGTAAAATATCTGAAAATCTATTGCAAATGAAATCATTAAAACAAGTATCAAATTTTTCAAATAAATTTTCTAAAACAAAACCTTTTGAAGAAGAGTCAATATCTTTTAATTCAACAACCGTGATTGAATGCCCTTCCCTGAAACATTTGACTATAATTAAACAATCAGGAGAGGCTGGTGTATGCGCTAAATGCAAACTATTATAATATTCATCTACTTTTAATGTAAGTACGTTTTCTTTTTCTATTCGAGAGTCCAATTCTACACAAATGCCGTTTTCTTCACATTTATCACAAATGAATTGCGATAAAACAGAATGTGTTTTTATTTTATTGAAAAGCATACTATTTTTTTTCTATATTTAACATCATTACTCGTTCTTCGTATAATTTCTCTGCTGTATTTAAAAAATTGTTATCTTCAATTCCCTGTGCGGTCGCAAGCATATCTCCTTTATCTATACTACCTTTATTTGTTTTTACCAAATGACAACTCGATACCATATTGTAATCTAATTCTTCTGCAAGAATTAAATTTGTAATTTTATTAGAAATATAATCACTATGAGTAGTAAGAACAATTTTAATATTGGTCTTTACTAGTTTTGCAAAATATTCCATTAATTTTACTTGTATTTCTGGGTGTAAATGCGCCTCAGGTTCTTCTATAAACATTAATTTTTTAATATTCAAATTCTCTTTTTCTTCTGTAAGATTATTTGTTTTATAAATACTTGAATTTGAAATATCAATAAGAGATTCGTCAATAATAAATTTTAAATAGGCAACTATGGGCGAAATTTCTGAAACCATTGAAGAGGTTTCAGATAAATCCAATTTCAATTTTGTATTTTTTTCAAAATATTCTATTTTTTTTGTATCTGAATTAAATAGAATTTCTCCTTTTAATATCGTTTTTTCAATTTCCTTTGCTATTTCAGTATATTTATCTATATTTTTATGCAATTTTATAGTTGATAGTTTTAAAAAATAATCCGACACTGGCTCAGATAGAGCCGGAATATCTATTTGGCTGTTCACTGCATGCCTAATTTGTGAAAGTTTAGCAAAAACAGAACTAAAGATATTCATAGCTTGATACAATCCTGAGCGTGAAGCAGGAAGAAAATAGATTTGATTGAGCGATTGTTTTAATATATCAAAAGAATTTTGAGTTAATCTAAAAATATTTTTTATTATATCTTGTTGTAATTTTAAACGATTAAAATCTGTTTTTTTTATATAAAAAAGAATATCTTTTTCTCTAACAGAAACCTCTCTATTTGTATTTATGAACTTAACTGACATCCGTTTTGATAAGCTCAAATCATCAATATAAAGCTCTTTGTTTTTTGATAGTTTTATTGAAAACTGAAAATTCTCTAAATATAGTTTAATGTAGAATTCCTCATTCGTTAATTTGTTTTGCAAATTTTCTAAATTTGAAAAAGAATTTTTAAAACTCTGTTTTAATAAAGGTAAGTACGCATTTGAAATTTCTGTTTTCAATATATTTTCACACAATTTAGTGATTGAAAATGTTCTTGTTTTTTCCTCTGATAATTTTGTATCAATTGATGAAATCAATTCACTTAGTTCTGAAGTTGTATCAATTTCGTTTTCCACAAAATAACGAAGATAAACAAACTGTAAACTTACTCGCTCAATAATAAAATATTTTAAAATTATATAAATAGTGCTTATTGCATAAGACTTTCCAATATTATTTTCGCCATAAATTATATGAAAATCTTTTTCCAAATCAAAAGTAAATTCATTTATGGGGCCTAAATTTTTAATTTCTATTTTCATTTCTTTTTTTATTAATTAACAACAAAATTAAAGTATTTTATTATTAAATACAATTATTATTTTTTAAAATTCTCAAAAAATACGTTTTATTAACTTATTAACTTAACAAAAATCTCATCTAAACATTTCACCCTACCCTATTTTCACACAAAAATAAACATTCTCCCACACAAAACCAACCCTTTTCTTAAAAAAAACAAGCCCAAAAGTTTTCGGGCTTTTGGGTAGTCTTGCAAATTTACAAAATAACTATTTCTAAACACCAAAATTCTTTGTTTGTTTTTGTGAATTAATTTGGTGGGGAGTATGGTACATCATATTTGTAAATAGACGGTGTATTTCCTTCGTTTGCACAAAAGCAAGCAGGCTAACCAAGCGAGGTGTTTGCGTGTGATAGCTCTGAGAATAAACTGTTTGGCTTATTCTCTTGCTACTCGATTATGGTTTGAGTTATTCAATTTATTTTTATCTATTCTATTTATATACAAATAATTAGATTTTAGTTAAAAAATTCCAATCATCGAACCAAAATGTTTTATTTACTAATTTTATTAAATCAACAAAATCAACTTCCATTGAAAAACTGAAATTGTAGGTAGCAATTGATTTATTTATTAGTATGTTAAAATCATCTTTATTCATTAATTTGTGCAATTCGCCGGAAGCTAAAATTTGATTATTGTTTTGTCTAATATATGTCATTAGTTGTGGTTCTGTTAGTTGCACTAATTTAGAACCAAAAACCTTATCTGATTTTGTAAAAATGATGTCTTTATACCTAAAATAAGCATCTTCATAATATTTATCCGTAAATCGTGCTTGTAATGTCTGCTTATAATTATGGTATTCAGTGTATATAGATTTAGTTAAAGCATCTAAATCTATTTGTAAATTTGTTTTTTGCGTTAACCATAAGGCTAATAAATTAGAAAATTTATCTATGTCTTGAAGTAATATTGTCTCAAAAGTGTATGAATACCAACTGTATGATTCAATTTTCAAAATTTCATTTAGTTTACTGCATATCAAATCCTTATGTTGGTCTGATAGATAATCCTTATCGAAAATAAACAACGATTTTTCCCAAAGCGTCTTACTGTTTTTTATAGCAGAGAAAACGGTTTTGTATGCATTTATACTCTCGAATGCAGTACTTATTCCCCCCAATACCCAAAACATATACTTCTTTTTAGTTGGCGGGGTTTGTTGCTTTAAAAGCAAATTGATTACCCGTGCATCGTCTTCACCTTCAACAAAAATTAATCGGTCTGCTTCCATTGCATTAATAAAATCAAGACCTGAAATTTCACCCAAAGAACGAATGATTGGATTAATTTGTGAAGGATAAAGACCTTTAAATCTCGGTTGTATCTTTTCGGTGTTCTCTTTTTCAATACTTTTTACAAGTCCGTCTTTTTTCCCGTCAAGATGAAATAAATGTTCATACGATGCGCTGCGAATAAGTGATTCGTTATGGGTAGATATAAAAATTTGGTTATTCCTTGAAAACTTAGTAATTAAATCGGTTAATCGTTGTTGAATTTCTCTATGAATATGACTATCCGGTTCGTCCAATAGTAAGATGTTAAAATCTTTTATTGCTTCGCCGGAA
>DZBP01000070.1 GCA_022729915.1 Draconibacterium orientale
TAATTCATAATTCATAATTCATAATTCATAATTCATAATTCATAATTAAACATTATCAATTAAAATTTAGCTTATGTCAAAAAAACAAAAAGAAATATATTGTTTAACCACAGGAATAGTAAAGCAATATCCCCTTGGCACTAGTTTGCACGACATTATTAGATATCAAAACATTAAACTTAAATTTCCTATCATTGGCGCACGTGTAAACAATGAAATAGAGGAATTAAATTATGAAATATTCAAACCCAAAATAATCGAATTCTTTGATATTACCAACATTGACGGTATGCGTATGTACAAGCGTAGTTTATCGTTTGTGCTGATGAAAGCGGTGAAGGATTTGTATCCAAATACTCAATTGCGAATACAACACTCTATTTCAAAAGGCTTTTACTGCGAAATAGACAATTTAGATTCCGAATTAAACTTACAAGTAGTTTCGGATATTGAAACTCGTATGCGCCAAATTATAGAACTCGATATTCCGTTTGAAAACAAAGAATTGCCGGTAAGCGAAGTTTTAAAACTTTTTAGAGAAAATAATTTCTTAGAAAAAGAGAAATTGTTTCAGTATTGTCCAACCTTGTACACATCGGTTTATTTTCTCGACAATCAGGTTGATTATTTCTATGGCTACTTAGTGCCTTCCACCGGATATTTAAAAGTTTTTGACCTTGTAAAATATTACGATGGCATGTTGCTCCGTTTGCCACAGCAAGCAAACCCTAATGTTTTGCAACCCATTAGAGAGGAACGCAAATTGTTTGATATTTTTCAAGAATACAAAACTTGGTGCAAAATTATTGATGTAGAAGACATTGGTAAAATGAATGAAATTATTATCAATGGAAAAGAAGGCGAGTTGATAAAGATTGCCGAATCGCTACACGAAAAGAAATTGGCGCAAATAGCCGACATGATTAAAGACTCCAAATACCCCAAAAAGATGATTCTCATAGCAGGTCCTTCTTCGTCGGGAAAAACTACTTTTGCAAAGCGTTTGGCTATTCAGCTTATGATTGAAGGTTTTAAACCTATTCAGATTTCGCTCGACAATTATTTTGTAAACCGCATCGATACACCTCGCGACGAAAACGGCGAATACGATTTTGAAGCCTTAGAAGCTTTAGATGTAGAGCTTTTTACTCAAAACTTCAACGATTTGATTCTCGGAAAAGAAATAGAACTGCCTACGTTTTCATTTGAGAAAGGCGAGCGTTTCTATGATGGTAAAAAACTTAAAATTAGCGACGAACATATTGTCATTGTAGAAGGAATTCACGCATTGAATCCAAAATTGTCCGAAAAGATTGACAACAATTACAAATTTAAGATTTACATTTCTGCACTCACACAACTTGGAATCGATTCGCACAACCGTATTCCTACTACAGACAACCGTTTGCTCAGACGTATGATACGCGATGCTCAATACAGAAACTATTCGGCAATTGAAACCATAAAGCGTTGGGATAGTGTGCGTAGGGGCGAGGACAAATACATTTTCCCTTATCAAGAAGAAGCTGATATTATTTTCAATTCGGCACTTATTTACGAGCTGGGAGTATTAAAATCCTATGCAGAACCGCTTTTGAAAGCAATTCCCGAAAAAGAAGCGCAGTACTCTGAAGCGCAACGACTATTGAAGTTTCTTTCGTATTTTAAACCCATTGTTAAAAAGCAAAACGAAATACCGCCAACGTCTATTCTTCGAGAGTTTTTGAGTGGAAGTACTTTTAGTTACAAATAAGCAAAAATAAGTCATCGTATCAATCTTTCTTTAATTTGCATACAATTGATACGATGACTCTTAGTTTTTATAAAATGAAGTGAATTTAAACCAAGCTATTCGTTGCTAATAATTTCCATTAAATCTTCTTCCAAGCTTTTCTTTGGCGATTCAATTATTCTACCAAGTTCTTTATTGTTTCTATAAAAGATAAACGTTGGAACCCTAGTAATATTAAGTTTTTCCAAATCAAAACCTTTGGCTTTCTTTTCTCTGTCCACGGCAATTACTTCCATTTTATCCACCGCATATTTTTGTGTTTCCATAATTTTATAAAAATGAGGAACTTCTCTGCGGCTATCGCCACACCAAGTACCTAAAACTACTTTTACGGTAACACCTTTGAGCATTTGTGGTGTAACCGAAGTTTTCCATACTTCGTTTATTTGATATGCTTCGTAATTGGTATTAAACCACTCGCCATAACTACCTGACGACAAACCTATTTTATTTATTTTTCCTAACAATATTTCTTGATTGTTTTGTGATAAAACTACTGTTTGGTTTATCTTTTTAGTGTTTCCGCACGAAAAACCAATAAATACTAAAGCTATGATAATGATTTTTTTCATTGATATATTATTTTTACATAAATCCGCAAGTCAATTAAGCACTAGTGCTATTTTAATTGGAGCAAACCTTTTTGTAATCAAATTAATTTTAAGCACTTGGCAAAATTAAATATACAATTAAATTTGGTTCACTACATAAAAGAAAGCTTGCGGATATTAGATTTGTTATAAATTCTTTACATTTTATTGATTTCGTTAATATTCTGCCAGCCAAAATTGAGCTGTGCGAGGAGGAATAAATAGTTCAAACGTATCGTCAGTAATTTCAAAACGATGATTATGAAATTGTTCTACGAATACAACATTCTTAATCAAACCAAAAGTATCAAAATCTACATACAAATTATCTTCCGATTTGTTTATGGCTACAATTCCTCTATCGCCGCGTCTAAAAACAATGCAATTCGCACTTTCATAGAGCGAATACATTTTTTGTCCATGCATTGTATTGTGGAAATGAATCAGTTTTACAATGTCGTGTCGGTTAAAAGAATTTGCCCAACGGTTGGTATCGTCTGGAAAATCCGACGCCGACTCATTGTGGTCAGAAAAAACCAATGGCACGCCGCCATCGCGACCAAAAATGAATGCATTAGCCAAATGTTCGTCTTGCCGTTCAAACATTAATGCCCTAAAGCAAGCATTGAGTGGAAGGTCGTGGTTTACAGTAAAGGTAACCGCTCTGTCCCAAGGCAAAGCATTGTTGTGGTCTTCTACATGAAGCAAATTGGCAAGCGAACCAAAAAAGCCAAACGCCTCGCGCATTGCTCTAAATAGAACAAAATCGTAAGCATTCATTTTGGTTTCGGCTATGAATGGTTTCATAAAAAGGTCTTCATCTTGGCGAGTTACTGTTAATATTTCGCCAAAAATAAATTTACCTTTCATAAAATCAGAATCCATTATATTGCTCAATTGCTTGTTAGAGATATGTTTGACGGCATCAACTCTAAAACCATCAAATCCCAATTCTACCATTTTCTCAAAAACAGTATCGTGCTGTTTGAGCACCCAATCGTTGCAACTTAAATCGGGCAAATCGCTCAATTGATGATAAACCACTTCGTGCTTATCAGCCCAGTTTACGATGTTTTCCTTTCTATTAAAGTCCCAAGGTGAAAACAAACCTTCGCTCAAATCGCCATAAAGTTTGTTGGTTTCATAAAGTTTTGGGTCATTCTTGTACTTCTCAAGCTCGGCAGCACCCGGAAATTCGTAATTATCTTCTCTGCTTTCGTTTGCCATGTGGTTCATTACCATGTCCACAAATACATTCAAGCGTGGTTTTGAATTGTGGCATTTTTCTATTATGTGTTCTATTTGTTTTTTATTGCCCAAATAGGAATACAAAATGCGGTAATCCTTTGGTTGGTAGCGTTGCCACCAAGCAGGTCCCATGGGGTCGGAATACAAAACCGGAGGCATCAAAATAGCACCATAACCTGCTGCGGCTATTTGGTCAATCTTTTCGATTATTTCGGAATACTTCCAATTGAATACGTGCAAAATAACATTGTTCATGCGGTTTTTTATTTTTTTTAGTTGGTACACTACTGAATACAAAATACTGGTTTTCTTTATGGTACAAAAAATAATCCTGCTACTTGATGCTCCTTATTATAAACCAATTTTAATTTCAAATTTAGATTTTCAAAATGACAAAGTACATAATTTACATCGTATTGTTGAATCTTGTCTTCGGTTATTTCTGAGTATTTTAAATAGTTTCCAGATATTTGAAGTATATCTTTCCAAATAAATTGGAGTTTTTCGCTGGGCAAAGCGGTTTTCATCGTTTGGTCGAATGTTGCTACTATTTTGTCAAATTGATTGGTCTCAAAACTTTTAATAATTAAAGTTGAGGTTTCGAGATTTTGATTTTGTTGCGAAAACAACATAAGGCTCAACAAGCCAAAAACAAATGATAATAGTACTTTTTTCATAAATTTGGAAAATTAATGCCTCTGCTTTTTGTTGTGCATCGATAAAAGAAATGAACTTGTTTCATATTCTATACTACAACTGGTTATAATTTGAACTTTTATTGTTATGCAACTGTTTCTTAATTAGAACTTTGTCAAAGTTACCGTTTGTATATATTATCAAGATTAATAATTTTAAGAAAAAAAAATCTTGCAGATTGCATCAAAACATTGCTTGGTGCATCTTTTTTAATTTTCTACCAAAAGTAAGTTATTTGACAACCTTTTCCAAATTAATTTGAACTATTTTTTTATACCTTTGTTTTTTTAGAATAAACAATACAGAAATACAATTTAGTAACCGACAATAGATTTATTCTAAATTAACAATCAATAGATTAGACTTATTGAGATTGAAAGATTTGAATCTGTTTAGCAAATAAAAACAAAAAAAATTCAACGAATGCATCATCTTATTCGAATCAATTCGTATAAACTTCATTCGTTTGTTTGTATTAAAATATTGAATTTCAATTCACAATAAATTTAATAAAATGGATTAACTCCATTTAATACATTCCAAAAAAACTTAGCAATTTCTTAAACTATTTTTATTGTCAAAAAGGCTACATATTTCAATTAAAATAACTACTTTTGGGGAAAATTTTATTCGATTTGTATTAAAATAAATTATAAAATTATGATTAAGTTTCAAGATTACAATTTTAAAGGTAAAAAAGCAATTATTAGAGTTGATTTTAATGTACCTTTAAATGCTGAAAAGCAAATTACTGACGATACACGCATTAGAATGGCACTTCCTACCATCGAAAAAATTATTGCCGATGGCGGAGCCGTAGTACTTATGTCGCACTTAGGAAGACCAAAAGGCGGACCCGAAGAAAAATACTCGATGAAACCGCTTGTTTCTTACCTTACCAAAGCTTTGAGCAGAGAAGTAAAATTTGCCGAAGATTGCATTGGCGATGAAACCCTTTCTCTTAAAAAAAATCTAAAAGCTGGCGATATTTTGTTACTCAATAACTTACGCTTCTACAAAGAAGAAGAAAAAGGAAGCAAAGAATTTGCCCAAAAACTTGCCGAAGGCGTAGATGTTTACGTAAACGATGCTTTCGGAACAGCTCACCGTGCACACGCTTCTACTACCATTATTGCCGATTTCTTTCCAAACGATAAAATGTTCGGGTACCTTTTAGCTCAAGAAGTTGAAAGTATGAACAAAGTACTCAAAGAAGGCGAAAAACCTATAACAGCAATTTTAGGTGGAGCAAAAGTTTCGTCTAAAATTTCGGTTATCGAAAATATGCTTGACAAAGTAAACAACATCATCATTGGTGGTGGAATGACTTATACTTTTGTGAAAGCACAAGGCGGAAACATTGGCTCTTCGCTTGTAGAAGACGATTATTTGGAAACTGCCAAAAACGTACTCGCTGCTGCTAAACAAAAAGGTGTAAACATTTACTTGCCTATCGACAGCTTGAATGCCGATAAATTTGACAATGCTGCAAATACTTCTGTTTCAGACATCGACAAAGTTCCTGATGGCATGATGGGCTTAGATATTTCAGACAAAACAATTGCTCTGTTCAAAGACATTATTTTAAAATCAAAAACCATTCTTTGGAATGGACCAATGGGCGTTTTTGAGATGGAAAATTTTGCTAAAGGCACAATTGCTATTGCGAACGCATTGGTTGAAGCTACTAAAAATGGAAGCTTTACCTTAGTTGGCGGCGGCGACTCAGTTGCAGCCATTAACCAATTCAATTTAGCCGACCAAGTTAGCTACGTTTCTACAGGCGGCGGTGCTATGTTGGAATACATCGAAGGAAAAGTACTTCCGGGAGTTGCTGCAATACTTGACTAATTTTTTTTTAGTTAATACTTTTTTAAAAGCATAAAATTTAGTTTTGAAAGAAATTAAGTTTTATGCTTTTTTTATTGCATACATTTGTAATTCACATTCAAACTTTAAATTAAACACAAGGTGTGTAAGTTTTTTTGTAAACGACTGAAAATTTTATAATTTTGCACAAAATAAGCACCAGTGCTATTTTAATTGGAGCAAATATTTTTGTAATCAAATAAATTCTAAGCACTTGGTAAAATAAAATATACAATTTAATTTGGTTCACTGCTTATAAAAGCTTGAATATACAAAAAAAATAAATGATAGAAGACCCAGAAATCTTTGAAGAACAAGCAGAATTGCTTCTCAACGAACAAGACGATTTTTTTGACGAACAACAAAGCAATGAGTTGTTTGAACATCATAAATTTGTAGCAGATAAAGGATTAAAAATAATAAGAGTAGATAAATTTTTATCTACCCGCATTGAACACATCTCGCGCAATAAAATACAAGAAGCTGCTGAATCGGGCAATATTTTAGCCAATGGTGAAGTAGTAAAGTCAAATTATAGAGTAAAACCCGGCGATACCATTTCTGTGGTAATGACTTATCCAAAACGAGAAATTGAGCTTATTCCTCAAGACATTCCGCTTACAATTCTATACGAAGACGACGCACTTTTGGTAGTAAATAAAGAAGCCGGAATGGTAGTTCACCCAAGTTTTGGACATTATACGGGAACTCTTATGAACGCATTAGCCCACCATTTGCGCGACTGTCCGGTTTTTGAAGAAGGCGACATACGTCCGGGAATGATTCACCGCATCGATAAAGATACTTCGGGTATTTTGGTGATAGCTAAAACCTTAGAAGCTAAAACCAAATTAGCAAAACAATTCTTTGACCGCACTACCAGTCGCAAATACATTGCCCTTGTTTGGGGTAATTTTGAAGAAGATTCAGGAACAGTAACGGGAAACATAGGCAGAAGCCTAAAAGACAGAAAACTAATGACCGTTTTCCCAAATGGCGACTATGGCAAACATGCGGTAACTCACTACAAAGTAATCGAACGAATAGGATACGTGTCGCTTATCCAATGCAAGCTTGAAACAGGTAGAACACACCAAATTCGTGCACACATGCGCTACATAGGACACCCAATTTTTAGCGACGAAACGTATGGAGGCAACGAAATAATCAAAGGCACTACCTTTACCAAATACAAGCAATTTGTAAACAATGTGTTCAAAATTTTACCTCGCCAAGCTTTGCATGCCAAATCCTTAGGTTTTACGCACCCAGTTACGGGGCAATTTATGGAATTTGATTCCGAACTACCTCAAGACATGACACTTGGAATAGAAAAATGGCGCAACTACATAGCCAATAGACATGAAGAACAGTAAATAGGATTCAATTCTGTTTGTTTAGTTTAAAAAATATTTGATAGACTCCAATCCTGTTTTATTTGGAGTAAATCTTTTTGTAATCAAAAAAAAACTAAGCACTTGATAAAATAAGATATTCAATTAAATTGGTTCGCTGTACATTGATTTAATAAGGAAGCAGTTCGAAAGGAACATCGGCTATTTCAGAATATTCTTGTCCGGCTTCTAACAAATCTTCATCGTCATCTGGGTAAAGCCATTTGACTGTTATTGCTACTCCTTTTTCAAATTCATGGGCTAGCAGATTTAATATTTGAAGAATCATTTTAGACGAGCTCGTATTGTAGTAAAAAAACTTGAATTCTACTACAGTTGTTGGGTTTGGGTTTTTGAAATAGGTAATAAACCAATCTAAAACAGGTTTGTAAAACTCAGAAGCATCTTCAGGTGCTGATTTTCCCGAAATTTGAAATGTATTTTTTTGTTGGCTTAAAATAATTTCAGGATTTTGTCTTACGGCTTTAAGAATAAGAGGCTCCATTTTTTTAAAAATTTATTGTTTTTTTGCCAATTGGCAAATCTGTTACGTGTATGTTGTTGATTTATAGATATTAGAATTGAATTTTGCAGTGCAATTGCCCCAAATAGAAAATAAAAAGAGAGCTTTATAGCTCTCTATAACTTTTTTATTATCCTTTTGGTTTTATTTTCCGTAAAATAAATATTCAGGTTTTAGAAAGCTTTCTACCGAAAAAAATAAAACTAATAAGGAATTGATTCGAAAGGAACATCTACAATATCAGCATATTCTTCACCTGCTTCTTCTAAATCTTCATCATCTTCAGGGTAATACCATTTGATTAACACTTCGTTATCATCGGCTACTATGTCTTCTAATTTCGACATAATATTTAAAAGTAACTTTGATGATGCCGTATTATAATAAGTTAACTTAAATTCAAAAACTGTTTTTTTATTCGGATTTTGAGCATAGTTGTTAATCCATTCAATGATAGGACCGTAAAAAGCCGAAACATCTTCCGGCAAAGAACGACCCGATATCTCAAATGTATTGCTTGCAGGATCTAAAACAACTTTTGGCGTATAGCCAGAACCCTCAACTCTTAATGCTTCCATAATATCTTTTATTTCAATAAATTAAGGTTTTTTAAACCATTAAACTTTCTATTAGCTTTGCTTTAAATAAGCAAATTATTTTCGGTTTTTTTTCGTTTATAGTTCACAAAGATATAAAACTTGTTTATTTAACGAAAAAAATACTGTTAAAATTCTAAATATTTTTAATTCAAAATTGAATTTTATCTAACTTATCTTTTGAAAACTAGCTTATTAACTCAATAATTTTATTTTATTTTTTTCAAAAAAAGTTATCGTTTTTCGTTTAAAAGAAATTTTTCGGCTATTTTTTCGGCACAACGTTCACCGTCAACTGCCGACGAAACGATTCCTCCTGCATAGCCAGCTCCTTCGCCGCATGGATAAAGGTTTTCGATGCTAATATGTTCAAGCGTTTCGTCGTTGCGTGGAATTTTAATTGGCGACGAAGTGCGTGTTTCAACTCCCAAAACTACCGCATCGTTCGTTACATAGCCTTTCATTTTTTTATCAAAATCTAAAAGTCCTTTTTTCAAAGCAGCATAAATTCGTTTGGGCAACCACTCATGCAATGCCGACGATACAACTCCCGGGAAATAAGACGTTTCGGGTAAATCCGAGGATTTTTTACCTTCTACAAAATCTTTCAATCGTTGTGCCGGAGCTTTTTGGTATTCATTGGCATTTTCAAAAGAGAGATGTTCCAATTGTTCTTGAAATTTTAATCCAGCCATTACGCCATGTTCGTTAAAATCGCTTAAATCTTCCAATCGAACCTCTACTACAATGCCCGAATTTGCAAATTTTGAATTTCGATGCGAAGGCGACATTCCATTTACTACCACTTCATTTTCGGAAGTTGCAGCCGGAATAATGAATCCCCCCGGGCACATGCAAAAGGAATAAACACCACGCTCATTGGCTTGAGTAGTAAGGCTATAATTGGCTGCCGGCAAAAATTTAATTTCGGAGCTGTTGTGGTATTGAATTTTGTTGATTAAATATTGCGAATGCTCTACTCTAACTCCCACCGCAAAAGGCTTGGCTTCAAGTTCTACATTTTGTTTGTGCAACCATTTGTACACATCTCTGGCTGAATGTCCGGTTGCTAAAATAACTCCTTCGCCCAAAACTTGAGCTCCATTTTCTAATTCAACCCCTTTTGCTTGATTGTTTTCAATCAACAAACCGATAACTTTTGAATTGAAATAAAATTTTCCGCCCGAAGTTATTATTTGTTGCCTGATATTGGCTATAATTGTAGGCAATTTATCTGTTCCAATATGTGGCTGTGCGTTTATCAAAATATCTTCTTGTGCTCCAAAAAGATGGAGAACTTCGTAAATTTTTCTATAATTCCCTCTTTTCTTTGAGCGAGTATAAAGTTTACCATCAGAAAATGCGCCAGCGCCACCTTCACCAAAACTGTAATTCGATTCAGGGTCTAACTTAACATTTCGGTTAAGTTGAGCAATGTCTTTTTTTCGTTCTTTAACCTCTTTACCACGTTCAAAAACTACAGGTTTTAATCCGAGCTCGATTAAACGCAAAGCAGCAAAAAGTCCGGCAGGACCCGAGCCAACTACAATAACTTGCTTGGCATCTTTTACGTTTTTGTAATCTACCGCTATTTTTTCGGTAGTAGTAGGCTCTTCGCCCACAAAAACGCGATATTGCATGTTTACTTTCACATTTCCGCTTCGTGCATCTATTGATTTGCGCAATAAATGGTAACCTGTTATTTCTTCTTCCGTTACGGAAAGTTTTTTAGCAAAAATCTTTTTTAGAATTTCTATATTATCCACCTGATGAGGTGTGAGTATGATGCTTATTTCTTTTTGCATTGAGTTTGGTTGCTTGCCGATTAGCTAAATTTCTAATGAGCTTTTTTGTTTATAATTATTTTCCTTTGAGTAATAAAGAATTGTAAAATAGAAAAATTCTATCGTATTTGTTTGAATTTCTCTACTATTGTTTGTTTTCAAGTTTAAACACAAAACAAAGACAACTTGTAAGTTCTGTTTATTTTAAAAATAGATAAACAATTCAAAACAAATAGTTAAGCACAATTTGTTTTCTTTAATTTTTGCAAAGATACTAATTATTTTATTCAAAATGAAATGATAAAACCAACATTCTCGAAGTCATTTTATTAATTGAGTTGGTGTATTGCGTATTGTCTGGTTTTGTAATATCAAAAAGTCCGACTTGATATTTTAATTCTGTCGAAAATTTAAAATATGGCAAATAATAATCCACTCCCATGCCGGCTTCCCAATATACATCAAACGGTTTGAAACGAATCATGGGGCGCTCTTCGTCTTTAATTTTTTTGTTTGCAGCCATGTCCCATTTGGTTGTTGCTCCAAAAATAACATAAGGTCTTATGTTGTTGAGCCGTTTTGCTTTGTATTTTATTTGCAAAGGCAATTCCAAGAAAATAGATTCGATTTTCATTTGGTGCACTGTATAAAGTGCTTCGGCATCGCCAATGGTATCGCGCAAAGTATAATTTAAGTTGCGCTGCCCAAACGACAAATCAATCAATGCTCTTAAATCGAGGTATTCATTGATGCGAAGATTGACAATGGGACCTAAATGAAAGCCTGGCGAAGGTTGGTTTTCAATACTATACACATGATTGATGCTGTAATCGCCTGTGCTGGTTTGTTCAAGAAATTCGTCGGAAAGCAACAATGAGGCATCAAAGAATGACAAGCCTACGGTAAAACCAAAATGCAACCATTTGCGGTCAAAATTGGGTATGTTTTTGATTCGTTGCTCTTGCGAAATTGCTACTAATGAGCTAAAAAGAAATAGGAATACAAATAGTTTTTTCATTATTTTTAAAAATAGTTTTTCAAAGAAAAATGCTTCTTTTTTGTTATTGCTGAGGATTTCTAAAAAATAAGAATCAGTGCTGTTTTATTTAGAGCAAACCTGTTTGTAATTAAATAAATTTTAAGCATTTAGCAAAATAAAATATGCAATTAAATTTGGTTCACTGCAAAATTAACAAAACGAACTTTAAAAGAAAGTCTCTCTTATTTAAATTGAGGACTTTTTTTTTAAGTTAATCTAAAATAAATTTTAGTTATCCTGTAAAGTAAAAATCAGTTTGTGTAGATTTATACCATAAGCAACTCTTTTGTAATTAATTGAAGATTTTTAATACATTCAATATTGAAAAGACTATTTCTAGAAGTCCTACTTATCATAGGACAAACAAAATTTGTACCGTTTTTCATACAAATTCGTTGTATAGTTAAATTGTTATTGATACGATGATTTAAAAGTCATCGTATCAATTATTTGTAAAATGCGAAAAGAATAATAATCAATAAGCTATTTATCAACAGATTGATACGATGACTTGCGGATTTTAGGATATAGATTTAAACATTTATATCTTGCAAAAATTTCACCGATTTATCAATTTCTTTATACATTATAATATCATTTTGCACAAAAGCAACCGTTTTTCTATATTTTTCGATAAAATCTTCCAAATAATCAGAAGTTTTTAATGGTCGTCTAAATTCGAGAGCTTGTGCTGCATTGAAAAGTTCGATGGCAAGAATTTTTTCTAGGTTAGAAGTAACTCTTAACAAACGAGTTGCACCATTTCCTCCCATACTTACATGGTCTTCTTGCTCATTGGACGATGGAATGGAGTCGATAGAAGTAGGAGTGCTAAGTTGTTTGTTTTGACTTACTAACGAGGCTGCAACGTATTGCGGAATCATAAACCCCGAATTTAAACCGGGCTCGGCAACTAAAAACTCCGGCAAATTGCGCCAACCGGATATTAATCGGTAAACTCTTCTTTCTGAAATACTTCCAAGCTCCGATAAGGCAATGCTTAAAAAATCGAAAGCCAAAGCCAAAGGTTGTCCGTGAAAGTTGCCGCCCGAAAGGATTTTGTCTTCTTCTACAAAAATAGTTGGGTTGTCGGTTACTGAGTTAATTTCAGTTTCTAAAACATTTGAAACGTAACGAATTGCATCTTTTGAAGCGCCATGTACTTGCGGAATGCAACGGAAAGAATAAGGGTCTTGTACGTGCTTCTTAGGTCTGTTAATCAATTCACTGCCTTCGAGTATTTGATTGAAAAAATCGCTGGTTTCTATTTGCCCTTGATGTGGACGCAAAGTATGCAGGCTTCGATAAAATGGGTCAATTCGTCCATCGAAAGCTTCGAGCGAAATGGCTGAAATAATATCGGCTAACTTTGAAAGTTTGAACGCCTTCAAAATGGAAAGTACGCCATGCGAAGCCATAAATTGCGTGCCATTGAGTAGGGCTAAACCTTCTTTTGATTGCAAAACAATTGGTTTCCAATTAAATTTTTCGAGTATTTCGCTCGAAGAATACATTTTTCCTTCAAATCGCACTTCGCCTTCGCCTATCAAAGGTAAAAAAAGATTTGCCAAAGGAGCTAAATCACCCGATGCGCCAAGCGAGCCTTGGTTGAAAACAACCGGAAAAATGCCAAAATTAATAAAATCGATGATGCGCTCTACCGTTTGCAATTGTACGCCTGAATTGCCATACGACAAAGCATGAGCCTTTAAAAACAGCATGAGTTTAATGGTTTCTGGGCTCAACTCGTCTCCTATGCTGCATGCGTGCGAGGTTATCAAATTGTGCTGCAATTGAGACGATTGCTCAGGTGAAATAATGTGGTTGTGCAAAGCACCAAAACCGGTAGAAATACCATAAATTGGTTCTTTTTGGTTTTTCATTTTATCATCGAGATATTCCCTACATCTTTGTATTTTGTCTTTTGCGCTTTGCGAAAGTTCTACTTTATAATTGTTGTAGATAATATTTTCAATATCGTCGAAAGTAAGCTTTTTTGACGATATAATGTGTTGTTTTTGGTTTGTTTCCATAAGTTTTCGATTAGAATTGAGTAAAAAAATCAATTCAATTCATATTCATAAAGTTGTTTTCTAATTGTAAGTTATATCTAAAAATGGAATATTTTTTTATTGTATTTTTATTCCAATAAAAAAAGCAAAGATAATATGCTTTCTAAAATTTAGCTTATTAAATTTGCTTTTTGTGTTGTTAAACAGTATTTTTGGGTAGTAAAAATTTGTGTTTAGTCTCTTAAATAATCGTGCAAACGTAGGGTCATGTCTTTGAAGCTCAAATAAGAAAGACCACCCGAAACGATTCCACCAATGAGAGGAACTATGCGCATAGAGCCTCTGGTAGCCATTTGACGGGCTATTTTTACGCCAATCCATTTTGCAATGTATTGAACGAGTTGCAACAAACCATGTTCTCTAATGGTAGATTGCGAAAATGAAAAATCAATATCTAAATTACTAAAACCGATTCTAATATTGTTAGTATCTTCTTCGCTTTCAGTTTCTTTGTAAGTATTTAAAGCTTTTTCGGCATTGGGTGCGCCAAACATAACTCCAGTAAAAAGAGTGATTTTGCTCAACGTTTCTTGAGTTATTTCGGTGTCGGACTCAAAGAAATCTTTCCAACCATAAAGATAAGCAAGTTTTTGAGCTACTCTAATGGAATGTACAAAAAACTGTATCAAATCGGCTGGAATTGTGCCTGCCATAGCAAACCCTCCGGGCAAACCGGCTACAAATGAAAGACCGGTTACTTTTACTAAATCGCTGTTTATAGTATCGTTAGCAATATCAGAAATAACATACCGTGGAATTTCCGCTTCAAATGGGGTAGTAAGAATTGCTTTTCCTATTACTTCATCGCTGCAATTAATCTTAAGGGCTTCTCGCAAAAAGTCTTCTCTATCTATTCTGCAATGATTGAAATTGAGGGAAGTACGTAAAATGGTTTCCCATATTTTAATTGGTTCCTTTTTGTTCATTGTATTCTTATATATTGTTATAATTTTTTCGATAATTAAAATTGTATTTTTTAGAAGGCTAAATTACAAAATAAAATTAATATAAACGAATTTTCTTGAAATTTTTCTAATCGTTTTGAATAAGACTCAACTATAAACGATTCTTTTAAAGCTATATATAAGCAAATATTATCTTTTGTGAGCATTATTTTTAATCTGAAGCGAGTAACTAAAATGAAAGAAAAGCAAAAAAAGTTCGACAAAAACAGATTTCTTAGAGGCGACAGAGTTGGCTGCGTTTTTTTTTAGTTATACTTAATTGTAACGCTTTTCAGCACTGCTGTGAAATTTTAAGTGGTTTGTGTTTTGTCGTGTTTTAGTAGCGTAACGATTTGTTTTTGATATAGTTATGCAAAGAAACTTTGTGTGAATTGATTTTCCGATTTGCAGCAGAGAGTTTTTGGTTTGCTTCCAAGAGTAAACGGACTGCTTCCAAGAGTTTTTGGTGGTTGTTCAAATTAATGGTAAATGTTTAATGTTTAACGGTTAATGA
>DZBP01000268.1 GCA_022729915.1 Draconibacterium orientale
TTTGTAAAAAAAATAATTGAGTAGCGAGCCAAATTAAATTGTATATTTTATTTTGCTAAGTGCTTAGAATCTATTTGATTACAAAAAGGCTTGCTCAAATTAAAATAGCACAGGTGCTTAATCCTAAACAAAGATGAAAACAAATATTTTATTGGTTATTACAGTGTTAGCAATGTTCGGTTGTAATAAATTTTCAAACAGCACAAACCGACCCAAAGGCTCAGAAATAGAGGTTAGTTGGCGAAATCTCGAAACGATGTACGAGGGAAAAGAACAATTTTTGAGTGAATTTGAGCTCAAAAACAACAGCAAATTTGATTTGGAAAATAAGGGTTGGGCATTCTATTTCAACACAATACGCACTATTTTGCCAGAAAGCAACAAACTTGTTACATTTGAGCACGTCAATGGCGATTTGTATCGAATGTTGCCTACCGAAAAATTTTTGCTCAAAGCAGGCGAAACGCTCAAAATTGCGTTCGTTTCCGAAGCGTGGGTTATCAGCAAAACCGATGCTCCGGCTGGTGGTTTCTTTGTTTTTGATGACAAAGTAGTCGAAAATTGTCCCGAAATTAAGGTCGGAAATTTTGACACTGAAAAACAGACTACTCGCAAAGCAAACGACATCATGCCGGTTGTAACTTCCGAAGTTCGCTACAAACGATTTGAAGAATACGGAATTACTAATTTATCGGATAATGAACTATTACCATTTATTCCGGCACCAGTAAGTTATGTTTATAATAATCAAACGTTTGTGCTCGATAAAAATACGGTAATTATTTCCGACACTGAATTTAAAACAGAAACTGAATTTTTGATTAAAAAATTGGCTGAAGAATTAACGATTTCGTGCAATTTATCAGAAAAAGTAACAACAAATCAAAACTCCATTTCGATTCGAAAAAGCAAAGAGAAAACGGAAAATTTAGAAAGTTATACACTTGAAATTCAAGAAAATAGTATAAATATTTCTGCTCAAAACGAGCAAGGCGTTTTCAACGCTATTCAATCGCTTAGAGCTTTAATTTCGGCAAAAAGCTATGCCGAAAAAACCGGAAAAGTAGAACTAAAAGGCATCAAAGTAATTGATTATCCGCTATTTGCATACAGAGGAATCCATTTAGATGTAGCTCGGAATTTTCAATCGAAAGAAAGTGTTTTGAAGTTGCTCGATGCCATGTCTTTTTACAAACTCAACAAATTGCATTTGCATTTTTGCGACGACGAAGGCTGGCGAATTGAAATAAACGGCTTGCCCGAATTAACCTCAATTGGCTCAAAACGAGCCTTTTCGCTCGACGAAAAGCAAGCACTTTTGCCATCTTTCGGTTCGGGCGCATTGGCAGACCAAAATAGTGGAAGTGGTTTTTATACTCGCACCGAATTTATTGAAATACTGCAATTTGCAGCCGAAAGACACATCGAAATAATCCCCGAAATTGATTTTCCCGGACACGCTCGCGCTGCCATCGTTTCGATGCGCAATCGATACGAAAATTTACTTGTAAAAGGCAATAAAAAAGAAGCTGAAAAATACCTTTTGCACGATTTGAACGACAAATCGCACTACAAATCGGTGCAAGGTTGGAAAGACAATGTGGTGTGCGTGGCACAAGAAAGTGTTTATACTTTTTTAGAACATATTGTTAACGAATTTGTAAA
Organism: Draconibacterium orientale; assembly: GCA_022729915.1. GTDB lineage: Bacteria > Bacteroidota > Bacteroidia > Bacteroidales > JAIFNL01 > JAIFNL01. Next base: position 1,666 of record DZBP01000268.1, read on the forward strand.
AATGTATGATGAGGCAGGCGTTGAATTTACAACGGTTCACACGGGAGGCGACGAAGTTCCAAAAGGCGTTTGGACTGAATCGCCAATTTGTAATAACTTCTTAAAAAACAACTCAAACTACACAAAAACAAGCGATTTGTCGAAATATTTCATTACCCGATACAATCAAATTTTACAAAAACACAACTTAAAAACCGCCGGTTGGGAAGAAATAGCACTCGAAAAAACAGAAACCGGATTTAAGCCAATTTCCGAATTTGCCACTAAAGGTTTTATTCCGTATGTATGGAATAATGTTTGGAATTGGGGAATGGAAGATGTTGCATATCAACTAGCTAACAAAGATTTTCCGGTAGTTTTGTGCAATGTAACCAATCTTTATTTCGATTTGGCTTACGAAAAAAATCCCGAAGAGCCGGGCTATTATTGGGGAGCATTTATCGACACACGAGCTGCTTACGAGTTTACACCTTTTGATGTGCGAAATTGCTCATATACAGACCTTTTTGGTAACAAAATTGACTCTTACAAAATGTTTGAAGGCAAGGAAATTTTGCAAAAAGACAAATACAAAAACATAATTGGCATACAAGGGCAATTGTGGAGCGAAAACACAAAATCGCCGCAAATGCTTGAATATATGCTATTTCCTAAGCTTCTGGCTTTAGCCGAAAGAGCTTGGAGGCAACCAACTGAGTGGTCTAAAATAGCTAATCCTCAACATCGTTTGGCATTGCTTAATAAAGACTGGAATGTTTTTGCTAACACTTTGGGAAAGAAAGAATTAAAACGTCTCGATGTGCTTTTTGGTTCAATAAATTACCGGCTTGCTCCTCCGGCAGCGAAACTCGAAAACGGCATTTTGAGTGTACTTTCCGAATTTCCGGGTATTGAAGTACGATACACTGTTGATGGTAGCGAACCAAATTCAAAATCAACACTTTACATAAATCAGGTTACTGTAAATTCTAAAATAATAAAACTAAAAAGTTTTTCTACAAACGGTCGTGAAAGTAGATGCGAAGAGAAAAAAGATAAAAGATAAAAGATAAAAGATAAAAGTGAAAATGAAAGTGAAAAGATAAAAGTGAAAAGATAAAAGTGAAAATGAAAATGAAAAGTGAAAAATGAAGTTTTTTGTTTTTTTGTTGTGAGGATAAATACTTTATTTGTAGTTAGTTAAATAAAAATGTTTTTGTATTCAAAAAAAAATAGTTTTTTTTTACATTTTTTCTGTTTTTTTTTGTATTTTTAAAAAAAATTTCAACCATTTAATTTTTCTTCTTCGAATAGAAAAAAATAAGTAAACATAAAAATTGCAGTATGAAAAAAATTATTCTAACATTCTCACTTTTAACGATTTTTACTTTTATTGCTAATTTCAGCATTGCAAGTAATTCTCAGACTTTGTCTTCTGTAAATACGGAAATATTTTCGGCAAGCATTGAGCTACCCGAACTAAATACTGATGAAATAGAGGAAGAAGTTCAAAATAACAAAGGAACAATTATTACAATTGCATCGTTGGCTATTTTTCTAATTTTGTTTATCTTGTTGTGGCTCAGTGCTCGCGATAATTCGAGCAAACGCAAAATCGAAGCGAAAGATGCAACCACAAAATTGACCGATTTAACGAAAAAATACGACACTTTGAAAGAAGAAGTGTTGCGTTTGCGTACTGAAAACAGCGATTTGAATGTACTTTTAGAAAAAGAAAAGACTAAAACCGAAAATTTGAATGACCAAATTCAGCGTTTTGAAACTACAACTACTACTTTGAACTCAAAACTCGAAGAATTGCAAAAAACGGTGAAACCTTCTATTTCTGACGCCGCACGTCAAGAACTTGATAATTTGGAAATTAAATCGGCTAAGCTTCAAAATATTGCTAAGCTAAAAGATCAAAATGCAATAACAGAAGCTGAAGCTAATGAAATGAAAGCTAAATTATTAAAAGATTTGAGCTAGCCATTTCAGCAGAGTACATATTTAAAATGCAAAAGGGCTCAATAAAATAATATTGAGCCTTTTTTGTG
>DZBP01000269.1 GCA_022729915.1 Draconibacterium orientale
ATACACAAAGCATTTTTAGCACTGTTTATCAGCATCTTATACAAATGATGCAGGTCGATATTCTAAAAGTAGCAATGATAGAAAATGATAAAAAAAGAGTTTATTTTTTCGACCCTAAAACAAATACATTAATTTTGTTTCAAACAAAAAATGAGGTATTTGAAGATGAATTGGAAGCTTGGTGTACTAAACATAAAAAACCGGTTTTGCTCAATTTTTTGGGCAGCAACCTCGAAGTTTTTCAGTTTAACCAAAAACAAATTGGCAGCTCTACTACAAAATCCATTATTTTTGTTCCGCTTATAAAACTCGACAATGTAGTTGGGTACATCAACATTCAGAGCAATTTAGATGATTCTTACACAAAGCACCATTTGAATATGATTGAAAGCATAATTGCCTATGCTTTTATTGCCTATGCCAATGCAAAATCTTTTGAGCAAATTCAAGAGCAAAAGGCTGAAATAGAAGCACAAAGAGATTTATCGGTTAAGCAAGAAAAAGAAATTACCTCGAGCATAAATTACGCAAGCCGCATACAACACGCTATGCTTCCGGCAGAAACGCTCTTTGAAGAAAATTTTGACGAACATTTTATCTTTTTTAGACCAAGAGATATTGTGAGCGGCGATTTTTATTGGGTTCGCAAAATTGAAGACACCCTTATTATTGTTGCAGCCGATTGTACCGGACACGGAGTTCCGGGGGCTTTTGTAAGTATGCTTGGTATTTCTATTCTCAATAAAATCAGAATACAAACAAATAAAACTAGAGCCGGTGAAATTTTAGACGTTTTGCGCGAAGAAATAAAATTTGCTTTAAAGCAAACAGGAAAAGACCACGAACTACGCGATGGAATGGATTTGTCGCTTTGTTTGATTAATTTGAAAAGCAAAGAGTTACAGTTTGCTGGAGCGAATAACCACTTGTATATTATTACCAAAAACAAATTAAGTTCAAGTACTTTAGAAACCTTAACTAAAAACCCTGCTATTAGTATTTTTTCTGAAACTGCTGATATTAATTCTAATTTTCTTATTGAAATTAAAGCAGATATGCAGCCGATTGGCATTTACAGAAAAGAATATTCGTTTAATACGCACACATTTAATATTCATGAAGGCGACAAAATATATATGTTTTCTGATGGTTTTGTCGATCAATTTGGTGGCGAAAAAGGACACAAATTCAGAAGTAAATATTTTAAGGAATTACTTTTAAAAATTCAAAAAGAAAATTTGGTAAAACAATGTAATATAATTGAAAGTACTTTTGATAGTTGGAAAAAAGATAGAAAACAAATTGATGATGTGTTAGTTATGGGAATTAAAATCAAAAAAAGCGAATGATAGAAAGCATATTTTTTTATACTTTAACTTTTTAAAAGTCATTATTTAGAATCTCACTAAATTATACTTTCTATTTTTTGTACTTTTTTATTTTTCGTATATTTGTTCAAAATTAAATAAACATACTTTGAACGAAATTTTTCAAAATCTTAGACTTTGTTAATATTCTAATTATTAATGGATAAAATAGTTTTTCACAATTTAAAATGTTCATTGTATAAACTTAGGATTATTACTGAAAATTTACATTAAAAATACTTAAAATGAAGAGTTTAAAAGGAACAAAAACAGAACAAAACTTATTAAAAGCTTTTGCTGGCGAATCACAAGCACGCATGCGTTACAATTATTTTGCCGAAAAAGCTCGTGAAGAAGGTTTAGAACAAATTGCAGCTCTTTTTGAAGAAACTGCCATTAATGAAAAAGCACATGCACGTCGTTTTTTCGATTTTTTAGAAGGCGGTGGAGTTGAAATTACTGCCATGTATCCAGCCGGAATGGTAGGAAATACACTCCAAAATTTAAAAGCTGCTGCTGATGGCGAAAACGAAGAGTGGACTGAGCTTTACCCCGAATTTGCTCGCATTGCAACGGAGGAAGGTTTTCCGGCAGTTGCATCGGCATTCAAATTAATTGCTAAAGTTGAAAAAGAGCACGAAGAGCGTTACAGAACTTTGTATAACAATTTGGAAGAAGGCAAAGTTTTTAAGCGTAACGATAAAATTTTATGGAAATGTCGCAATTGCGGTTACATTCATGAAGGCGAAAACGCGCCTAAAACATGCCCAATTTGCTTATTTCCACAATCGTATTTTGAAATAAAAGAAATAAATTACTAATTGTTGATTGTTTAAATTTTTAATAACCAAAATAAGAAAAGCAACGGAAAATTTTATAAAAATACGCTGTTTTTTTTATTTATTTATGCTAAATAAAATCATTGTTTTAAAGCGGCTTTTGTAAAAAGATATTCCGGAATATCTTGGTCAAATTTCATTTCAATAATCTTAAATTCAGTACCTTCACCTTGCTTTAACATATCTTTGTACAGCATTTTTGTGGGGAACCATCTATTTTGTATCTTTTTAACTTCCGAAAAATTTGTTTGCTTCAAAAGTTGCCCACTTTTAGCATACAGCTCTTCTTTAATTGGGACAAAACGTTCAGTATCAATCCAAATTTTGCGCGAAAAATAGGCTAAATCTTGTACTTTTGCCGTAAGTTCGAGCAAATAGGTATTTCGAGATTCGATGGTTTCGTTTTTAATAAATTTTGCGGTATAAATATCCGTTAATTTTCTATCGTCCATCATATCTTCATACGACAAGTCTGAGCCCATAACCGATTGGCGCAACATGTGTCCCGAAATTTGCATAGTTCGGTCGGTGGAAGGTGAGTAAATCCACAATTGGTTTTCCAATTTCAGCATTTTTGTACCTTGCTCACGGGCAGGCGATAAATATTCGGTAAATGCTTTTTTATTGCCAACCGAATAGGATTTTGAGGTAATTGTTAGGCTGTTACGTTTTGTGCGAATGGTCATTGAAGATTCCACCACTCTGTTTTTTGATGACATATTTTTATCCACTTTTTCTAAAATTTCGAGCGCATTTTGTGCCGAAAGTAAAGACGTAAATGAAAACAGTAATATAGTTAAAACTAATTGTTTAAGCATATTTTTGTCGATGATGTTGCATCAAAAGTTCCATTTTTATCACGCCAACGAATCAGTATATTTTCTCCTTCTTTCAGTTTCAAATTTTTTGACATCTTTTTGCCAATAATTGCATTTATTTCTCCATTTTCATCAACTAAAATTGAAGTAGGGAGTTTAATTATTTGCTGTTTTGTATCAATTCCTTTGAGCAACACACTTTGCATTCTACCTTGCGGATAGGCTGTTGCCTGCAAAATTAATACGGGTGTTATTTCTAGATTTTTAACTAAATTGCTCACTTTTTCTGATATCGGTGCATGTGAGTCTTGATAAGTGAAAATATCCAAAGGGTCAAATGCTTCATGCCAAAGTTGACCATTACCTATTTCCCATGCCTGAGTATCATTTTTTGCTTGTAAATTCCAACCATCAATTATTCCATTGTGAAATATTATTATCAGGTAGGCAAAAGATAAAACAATGATATTTAGCCAAGTACGTAGTCCTGCACCTATTAAATTTCTTATTGCTAATTTTATTGCAAGTATATTTTGTTTTTTTTTTATAAATTTAAATGATAATCCACTTAAATATATTAATTTTTTATAATAATATTTGTAAAAAAATTAAGAATATTTTTATCTGAAAACATAATATAGAATGAACCAAATTTATTATCTGTTATATTT
>DZBP01000071.1 GCA_022729915.1 Draconibacterium orientale
AATTAATAATTAATAATTAATAATTCATAATTCATAATTCATAATTCATAATTAATAATTAATAATTAATAATTCATAATTCATAATTTAATTAGTACGTTTACGTATCTTTTTTCGGCTGCAAAAGTAATTTTAATTTCTAAATGGAATTATGTTTTTTGTCAGTTTTCTGAAAAATAACCTTTTTTTTATGTTTAAAAATGTTAAAAAAATGAGTTCTAAATTTTTAATCAATCTTTTATATAAACAAATATGCAAAGACGCTTAGTCGCAAAGTTATCTTCATTTTTGATTACAACTTTGCGACTTAGCGTTTTTGCGTGAGAAAATTTCATAAATATTCTACAAAAAATGGACATATTAAATCACCACATTATTTCAAACCCGTAATTTTTTTAATTTCATTGAGCTTGTTCAACGCATCAATTGGAGTAAGTGTATTGATGTCGATTTTGGAAATTTCGTCTCTAATTTGTTTCAAAACAGGGTCGTCCATCTGAAAAATGCTCAATTGGTAGCCTTCACGCTTGTCGCCAAGTTTGTCGATAGGTTTTGCAATTTGATTGTTTTCGCGCGTTTTTTCGAGTTCTGCCAAAATTTGGTCGGCTCGTTGCACAATGCTTTTAGGCATTCCCGCCATTTTAGCTACGTGAATACCAAAACTATGCTCGCTTCCGCCTTTTACCAATTTGCGCATAAAAATTACCTTGTTTCCTACTTCTTTCACCGAAACATTGTAGTTTTTTACTCCTTTTAAAGAGTTTGCCATTTCATTGAGTTCGTGATAATGAGTAGCAAAAAGCGTTTTTGCCTTGGCTGCCGGATGTTCGTGCAAATATTCTACAATAGCCCAAGCTATCGAAATACCATCGTAAGTGCTTGTACCTCTGCCTAATTCGTCGAAAAGCACTAAGCTACGATGCGAAATGTTGTTCAAAATAGAAGCCGCTTCGTTCATCTCGACCATAAAAGTAGATTCGCCAGCCGAAATATTATCCGTTGCGCCTACTCGTGTGAAAATTTTATCTACAAACCCTATTTTTGCTGATTTTGCTGGAACAAAACTTCCCATTTGTGCCATGAGCACAATCAACGCCGTTTGTCGCAAAAGTGCCGATTTACCAGCCATATTAGGTCCCGTTATGATGATAATTTGTTGGTCTTTGTTGTTGAGTTTTACATCATTAGGTATATACGTTTCGCCTTCGGGCAATAGTTTTTCAATTACGGGGTGCCTTCCTTCTTTTATTTCCAATTGAAAACTATCGTCGAGTTCGGGTTTTGTGTAATTATTTGTTAAGGCTATTTGAGCAAACGAGGCAAGACAATCTATTTGAGCCACAATGTTTGCATTGTTTTGAATTACAGAAATATATGTTGAAATATCTTGAACCAATTTCGAATAAATATCCATTTCAATAGCTAAGATTTTTTCTTCGGCACCCAAAATTTTCGATTCGTATTCTTTCAATTCTTCGTTGATGTATCGCTCAGCACCTACAAGTGTTTGTTTTCGAGTCCATTCGGCAGGCACACGGTCTTTGTGTATGTTTCTTACTTCAAAATAATATCCGAAAACATTGTTGAAACTAATTTTGAGCGAGGAAATTCCGGTTATTTCGGCTTGTTTTTTTTGCAAATTAGCCAAATAATCTTTGCCACTGTATGCCAAAAGTCTCAATTCGTCAAGTTCGGCTGAAACTCCTTGTGCAATAACATTTCCTTTTTGCAATTGGTTTGAAGTATCTTCTTTTATTTCTTTTTCAATTTGCTCCTTTAATGAACTACAATAATCAATTCTAAGAGCCAATTCCGCCAGATTTTGATTTACTGAATTGGAACAAATTTCTTTTAAGGGTTTTAGCGCATTGAGTGCATTTTTGAGCTGAATAATTTCGCGAGGTAAGATTTTATTCAAAGCTACACGCGAAATAATTCGCTCTATATCACCCATTTGTCGCAAATGCACCGAAATTGAATCAATTAAATTCTTTTCAGAAACAAGCTTTTCTACAATATTAAGTCGTTTGTTTATTTCCGAAAGCTCTTTTAAAGGTAAAGCAAGCCATCGCTTGAGCATTCTAGCGCCCATAGGTGAGCAGGTTTTGTCAATTACATTTATCAGAGGCACAGCGTTTTCGTGCGGAGAGTAAAACAATTCGAGATTGCGTACCGTAAATTTATCGAGCCACACATATTTGTCTTCCTCTATGCGCATGAGTTTGCTAATATGGTCTGTTTGATGATGATGCGTCAAATCTAAATACTGAAGAATAGCTCCGGCAGCTACATTAGCAAATTCTAATTTTTGAACGCCAAAACCTTTAAGCGAAATGGTATCAAATTGCTTTAAAAGCCGCTCCAAACTTGTTTCTTGATTAAACATCCAATCGTCGAGCGGATAGACATAAAACTTTTTGCCAAATGTCTCAAAAAAGAAATTTTGCTTACTTCTTTCGACCAAAACCTCCTTTGGCAAAAAATTATTTAACAATTTATCGATATAATCATACGAGCCTTCAGCCACGTAAAATTCTCCTGTTGAAATATCTAAAAAAGCAATTCCAGCGGAATTTTTGCCAATATTCAAACTGGCTAAATAATTATTTTCTTTGTGGTCAAGAACATTGCGTTCGGTAGTAATTCCGGGCGTAACAAGCTCAGTAATTCCACGTTTTACAATATTTTTGGTCATTTTAGGGTCTTCTAGCTGCTCGCAAATAGCCACTCTTTGTCCGGCTCTAACCAGTTTAGGCAAATACGTATCGAGCGCATGGTATGGAAATCCGGCAAGCTCCACAAACGAAGCCGAGCCATTGGCTCTCTTAGTAAGCGTAATTCCCAGAATTTCAGATGTTTTGATAGCATCTACCGAGAATGTTTCATAAAAATCGCCCACTCTAAACAATAAAATTGCATCAGGATGTTTAGCCTTAATGCTCGAATATTGTTTCATTAAAGGAGTTTGTACTATTTGATTTGCTTTATTCACGATACACTAAAATTTTATGTAAATTTGTATTAATTCTTATGCAATATTACTATTTAAAATTCTAATAAATATACTTTTTGAAAAAAAAAATTAAAAAAAATACATTTTATTTACGTAATTATAAAATTATCACTATATTTAAGTAATTATTTTTTAGCCTAAAAATGTATTTATTATTCTAAATATCAAAGAAATAAGTGTTGTTTTTTTTTAACGAACATTTAAAATTTTCATTAAATTTTTCTTTTTTGTTTACGAAATTTATAAAAAATATATATTTTTGTAAAAAAATAATAACAGTATTTAACAATTTCAATAAATCTGTTTCAAAAAAAAAAGTTAAATTTTATTTAATTTTTTTAATAGGCATTATTTTTGAAGAAATTAAATTAATTTTTAATATTTTTGCAGCAGATATAAATAAGTGTTTTGAACAAAAATGAACTTTATTCTATCTAAACTTTAATAGAATAAAATAAAAATATTGTTTATTAAAAAAAAATACGTATCTTCGTACATTCATAAACGATTTGAACAATGAAAAAAACGATTACTTTTTTAATTTTCTTTGCTATACTAATGATAGCACCTTTTTTTATGGAAAGCCTTATAGCTCAGCCGCCACCTCCACCAGATCCGGAGCCAATTCCTATTGATGGTGGTTTGGGATTTCTGTTAGCTGCCGGCATGGCTTATGGAGCTAAAAAATTACACAAAAGTAAGCAAGATAAGCAAGATTAAATTCTTTTTAGGCTGTATAACAGTTGCTTTGCAATTGTTGGTATTATTTTAGCTAAGTTTTTGATGGAAAAAATAAAAGAGTTTATTGTAAAATATAAATCATTAAAGCCATTGTACCAATTTGCTGTCAATGGCTTATCCGTGTATTTAGTGTGGATAATTTTTTATTCTTTCTTTAGATACCATTCTTTTGTGGATTATTTTTACAATGAGGCTACCTATTATCTAACCAACAGTTGGCTTTATTCTACTAAATTATTTATCAATATTTTAGGATACGAAGCGCAAGTGGTTATACCTAAAAAACTTTTAGTGCTTAAAGGAACAGGTGGCGTTATTTTAGAGAGAGGTTGCTTGGGACGAAATATGATGGGCTTATTTGCAGGCTTTATTCTAGTTTACCCCGGGCGAATTCTAACTAAGCTGTGGTATATTCCATTTGGACTAGCTGTAATATATCTTATTAACATTTTGCGAATTGCAGGTTTGTCATTTACTCAGTTATATTACCCTGAGTATTTGGATATTAACCACCATACTGTTTTTAAATATACTGTATATACTGCTATATTTTTTCTGTGGGTATTTTGGATTAGTAAGCTAAACAAATCTAAAAATCTTAAAACAGAACAAATTAGTAATATTACAGTAAATACCATTTCTACTGAAAAATAACGTTTTTTTGTAGTTAAAGGGACTTTTAAAAATCAAATATCTCAAATTACTAAATGTAACTTGAGATAGTTGTTTTTTTAAGCCCCCTTTTTTGTTACTCCTCTACAATTAAACTTTTGATGCGTTCAATTTGCTGTTGTTTGTTTACTTCTCTTAAACTTCGGGCTGTTTCGGTAAAATATTGATGACCAGATATGAATTTTACTTGAATCTTGTTCCAATCATTTAAGCTTCCGATTTTGTTTTGTGCTTTCAGCTCTTCATACAAAGTATTTGAAACTGGCACCATATCACTTCGTCCGAGATAATCCAAATCCGAATCGCAAATTATTTTTTGTAACAAGGTTGTAGGTCGTGGTGGCAATTTAGTAGCCATTATTATTTCGGAAATGGCACTTATTTGCTCATTGCTGTAGCCATAATTGGGTAATATTTCAAAAGCAAGTAGTGTGCCTTGGTACTCATGCGTATCGAAGTCTTTGATGTGCCCAAAATCATGAAATAATGCGGCAGTTTTAAGCAACAAAATTTCTTCATCGCTGATACCTTCGCCCCATGCAATTAGCTCAACCTGAGTAACAACATCTACCGTATGTTTCATATTGTGATAGTGTAAATATTCAGGCAATTCTTTTTCTAAACGATCAAGCACTCTTTCTTGCAAATCGACAAACTGAACGAACCCGTATTTGGTAAAAAAGTTAGAATTAGGCTTAATAAATAAGTCGTCAGCGGCTAATTCTGGCAAAAGACCTTTAACAAAATACATTTCTAAATTTCCTTTGTATTTTACAGGCATACTTCCTTGGTATGTGCAAGTAAAAAACTCTTTGATAAGCTCGTAGGTCATAACGGAAATGTTAATTTCACCGGCTTTGCTTGCAGCTTCCATTCTGGAAGCAATGTTTACCGTATCGCCTTTTAACTCATACGAAACTTTCTTTTTGCCAGAGATTTGGGCAGTAACAGAACCCGAGTGTATTCCCATGTGAATATCCAAGAGCTTTAAATTTTCGTTTTGGATATTTTTAACGTAATACTGCATTTCGAGAGCAGCCATAACTACGTCGATAGGGTTTGTGCTGTTCTTTTCGGGAATTCCACCGGCACACATATAAGTATCGCCAATGGTTTTTACTTTTTCAATTTTATATTTCTCAACAATTTTATCGAAATGAAGAAAAACTTCATCTAAATCATCGATAATGTTTTCAGAATTGTCTTTGTTGTTTAAATTTGAAAAACCATGAATATCGATATAAAGAACAGTAGCCATTTTAAACTTTTGGGTTACAATTTCTTTATTTTGCTGAGCAATTTCACCGTTCTCGAGCTTGGTAATTGTTTTTTTAAGCTCTTCGTTTTCTTGCTGCAATTGCTCATTTTTTGCATTGAGTTCTTTTATCTCAGAGAGCAATAAATTATTTTCCTTTGTAACTTTGGCTATTCTTTTAATAAAGTTTTTTTCGTCGCTTTTGCTCATAATTCAGATTATATGTAGTAAACCAAATTTATTTGTATATTTTATTTTGACAAGTGCTTAAAAATTATTTGATTACAAAAATGTTTGCTCCAAATAAAATAGCACGGGTGCTTATTTATACTTAATGAAAAAAAAGTAGAAGTTTAGTATTTGGGTTCAATTTAATAATTTAAAAATTAACTCAGTACCAAATGTTTTTGTTCTTTTTTTTGAAATTAAATTAAACATAAAAATACTAAAAATAATTATATAAATCAAAATTTATTTTCAGAAAAGAATAAAATATGTTAAAAAATATTTTGTTTGTTTCAATTATTTATTCTATATTTAAAATCGATAATTTGAGCATTGATTTAAAAAAAACATATAGAAATTTGACTAAATTGTAGTTTTTTTACTAAAAAAATAGAATAAAAATAAGATACAAATTGTTTTTTTTACTTTTTTTTTAAGTTCCATATTCTTATAATAGAGTAACTTAGATAAAAATAAACAAAACAGATTATTTAAATAGTGCAAATTATTTTGTAAATATAAATAAAAGTTGTAATTTAGTAATTATTTCAAAACAAAAGAGAATATTAACAATTTATTACATATATAATTTTAATTGCTATGGATGAAAATAAAAGTACCATCGTAGTGCCGTGGGATTTCTCACAAGTAGCTGAGTATGCATTGGAGCATGCAGTAAAATTTTCTAACATAATTGGTAGTTCTATTACTTTACTCAATGTAGTAAAAAATAGTTCGGAAATCGAGGAAGTAGAAAAAAAACTCGAAGCAGTGGCAGACGTTGCACATAAAAAATTTAAAATAAAGCCTCAATTTATAGTAAAAGAGGGAAATATTTTTAGTACTATAACCGAAGTTGCTAACGAACAAGATGCTGAGTTGGTTATCATGGGTACACATGGTATTAAAGGAATGCAAAAATTTACAGGCAGTTGGGCTCTGAAAGTTATAGCCGGAACAAAGATTCCTTTTGTGGTAGTTCAAGCGCCACCTAGTTCAAAACCTCTTGAAAACATTGTTTTCCCTATCAATTTCAAAACCGAGGACAAAGAAAAATTAGCTTGGGCTTATTATCTTTCTAAACTCTACAAAACTCGTATTAGAATCTGCAAACCAGATGTTTCGGATAGTTTGTTGAAAAAGAAAATAACTCAAAATTTAATTTTCACAAAAAAATATTTAGACGATAGAAATATTGATTACGATATTACAACCGTAGAAGGTATTGAAACTCTTTCTGATGCAACTTTAAAATTTGCTAAAAAAATTGAGTCAGACCTTATTTTGATAGTTACTACCAAAGAACCTACGCTTCAAGATTTTATTTTAGGAGCCGACGAGCAAAAAATTATTGCCAATAAGGAAAAAATTCCGGTAATGTGCGTGAATCCTAGAGCTGACTTGAAACGTAAAGGCGGTTTCCAAGGATAAGATTTTGCACCTTATTCATTACAGAAAAATGAAATAGCTTCCCAATTGAGAAATTCTTTGGGAGGCTTTTTTTTGAAAAAAATTAAAACCAAAAACAACAAACAATGTTCAAAACGAATGAATATTTTGATGGCAAGGTAAAATCTATCGCTTTTACAAGCCAAAAAGGAGCAGCCACCATTGGTGTAATGGCTGTGGGTGAATACGAATTTGGTACTTCTACCAGAGAATATATGACTGTAACGAGTGGTGTTTTAACCATTAAACTTCCTGATAGCAATGTTTGGGTAGATTATTTGCCAAACCAAACATTTATAGTAGAAGCTAATAAAAAGTTTGGTGTAAAAGTAACTCAGGAAACTTCCTATTTATGTATTTATGAGTAAATTGTTAAATTGTTAAATTGTTAAATTGCTATTGAAATTTTTCACGAACTTTCATTTTAGTAGAATTTAGTCTGTTATCAATTTCTGGCTCTTTTTTTAACAATTTAACGATTTAAATCTATTTGGTTGTTGTAAAAATTATAATCCCTTAGAATTGTTTTAAAAAAATCGCTTGCTTTCATTTGCGATGAAATTCCCATTTTACTTTCTAGTGCTTTTTTTGCTTTATAAGCAATTTGTACTGATTCGGTATTTCCACCATTTTTGTTTACATGTTTTTGTACTTCTCTTATAGTTTCAATATCTGATATATCTAATGCTGCTACTTCTGGAAATTTTAACTGATAGTTTTGAGGCATTTCGTATAAAATAGTATCATCTAACGACACTTTGTTACGAAGCGAAACCACCGTTGTACCTGCCGCCATATCGCCCCAACGCTGCCCTTTGCCATTAACTGCAATGGTTATTACAGCTATTATGCCACTAAACAAACGAATATCGGTTATCACAAAAAGCCACCTAATCAAATAGTTGCTAATCGAAACAGGCATTCCATCGAGCCGAACTACTTTTATTTTTAGTAGCATTTTGCCCAAGGTTTGTCCATCGTAAACTATTTCCATAACTAAAGGATAAATAAACATTGGAATAAGTAAAATAACAAAGGCAAACGTAGAATTGGCAAATAAATCGAAAGTAGAAGCTATCCATATCAAAATCAAGATATAAGCAAAATATATAAGATAATCGATTAATTGTGCCGCAATTCTATCACCTATTCCGGCTATTTTGTGTTCTATCTCAACATTTTGAGACGTTTCGATGGTTAAGTAATTCATATTTTCGTTTTATATTGGCAAGTATTATTTTGTTTTTTGTGTTTATATCATCTATTTTTCAAATTGACGCAAGTTATAATTTTTTTTTTTTTTTTCAAATTATTTTTTCTTTTTAGTCTGAAATTAGCAAAATTCATCTTTATTTTATACGTTGTCTTATATATCTAAAATTAATTTGATTTTTCTGAATTTTAACAAATATAAATAAATGATATATAATGAATTAATTAAATTTGTATATTTGTAATACAATTTATAAGTTAAATATGATTCGTGTTAAAAGATAATTATTATTTTTGTTCAAAAAAAAATACAAAAATTTCAAAAAAAAAGTTTTTTTTTATATCATTATTTGTTTCAATTTTTTTGAAAACAAACAAAAGTAATTTCTAAAAAAAGATTTTTTTTAATTGTTTAAGTAATTTTCTTTGATATAAATTCGGAAAACAAGATTATGCGTGTTTTATTTTTTAGAATAGATTCAATAACAAATTAATTTATAATTATATAGACTTTATGGTCGAATAAAAAAGAACTCTATGAAAAACAATGTACATTTAAAAATCAAATTGAGTTTGTTTTTTCTACTATCTATTTCATTTTCAGGCATAAGCCAGTCAAGTTTTGAAATAGAAAAAATGGAAAAACTTACTGAAATTCCTTTTGGGTTTAATGCTATTTTTACTCCCAAAGCAGAAAAAATAGTGTATTCCAATCAAGAAAATGTTGGATTAGCTGTTTTTGACATTAAAACCAAACAGGTAAAAAACTTAAACTCCGATGCCGGAGCCGGTTTTGAACCTAGTATTTCCAGCGATGGAAGTACAATTTTTTACAAAAGCTATCAATTCGATGAAAATGGAAAACGATTTTCGAGTATAATAGCTCAAAATATTAAATCGAGTGTAAAAACATCAATTATTGAAAATCAAAGAGAACTTAGTTCGGTGTTTGCAAGCCAACAAAACGCCGCATTTTTGGTAAATTCGGAAGTTAAAATTTACAATTCAAAGCAAAAAAAAGTAAAATCGTGTACCGAAACGCTCGCTTTTACCGATTCAAACATGGATTTAGTGCTTTGTGTAGCCGGTAAGACAAAAATAGTAAATCCTCTAGGAAAACAAAACTACATTTGGGTTTCACTTTCGCCCGATAAAACAAAAATTCTGTTCAATCAAGGTGGAAAAGGTGCTTACATTGCCGATTTGAATGGCAATATTTTGACCAAACTCGGCAAAATAAATGCCGCAAAGTGGTCATATGATGGGAAATGGATAGTGGGAATGAACGACACAGACGATGGACAAGAATATGTTTCATCGAGTATAGTTATCGCTTCAGTTAATGGAAAAGAGGTAAAAAACCTTGAACTTAAAAACCAAAAAATAGCTCTTTTTCCGGCTCTTTCTTCCGACAACAGCCAATTAGTATTTAATAACGAAAAGGGAGAAATTTTTATCCTTTCGTTTAAACGGTAAAACTATTTTTGATTAGAACCAAGATTTTTATTCTTAACTAATTTTCAATCAGATAAAAAGAATTATCCTTTACTACTTAAGCAAGTAGAAATATATAAAAAGATAGTACAACATGAAAAAAATATACAGTTTTTTATTACTAATCACTTTTTTAGTTTCGAGCGTAAATGCTCAACAATTAACTGGTTACAAGCTTTGCATTGACCCTGGACATGGTGGACACGATGCAGCAAACGATCGTCAGATTTTTTTACCCAATGGCATTATTTATTGGGAATCGGAAGGAGTGCTTGAAACCGCTTTTCATTTGAAAAAAATGCTTAGTGGCTTAGGTGCTAACGTTTTAATGACCAGAACAGCCAACAATGACGCCGATGATATTGGGTTAAGTGCTCGTTCTACTATTGCCAATAATTTTGGTGCCGATTATTTTCATTCAGTACATACGAATGCGGCAAATGCAACAGCAAATTACACCTTAGTTCTTTTTAAAGGAACTACAGATGCACCTGATTTTTCAGCAGCAAAACAAATGAGTGATTTAATGTCGCCTATTATTTACAGTACAATGAAAACAACCACATCGTACAGTCGCGGCGATATGACTTTTTTAGGATACAATTTAGGTGTACTTAAAGGAGCTAGCATGCCTTCCACGCTTTCAGAAGGTTCATTTCACGATGTTCCGCTCGAAGGATTGCGTTTGAAAAGTAGTCATTATTTAAAGAACTATGCTTGGGCAATAGCAAAATCGTTTACTTCTTTTTATGGCAAAACGGGCTTTGTTTCGGGAAGAGTGGGAGGAATCGTGAGCGACGATTTTGACAATTCAGCCATTAACAATGTGAAAGTTAGCGTTACTACTAACGATTCTGTTTGTTATACCGACAATAACTACAATGGTTTTTACGGTTTGGATTTGCTGCCCGGAAATTATACTTTGACCTTTTCAAAAGAAGGATATGTTTCAAAAGATGTACAAGTAACTATTTCGGCAAATACTTATACCGGATTAGATACTAAAATTATTTATTTGAATGATGGTAAGCCAAGAGCCGATTTTGTAGTAAGCGGTTTGCCGGCAGGTGCAGGCGCACAAATAAGCTTCAACGGCTCAAAATCAGTTGATATAGATGGTTCTATCGCACTTTACGAGTGGGATTTTGGCGATGGCGCAACAGCAACGGGCGTTTCGGCAACTCACACTTACACAGCAGATAATACTTACAATGTAAAATTGACCGTTACCGACAACGAATCAAAAACGGCTTCGATAACTAAGCAAATAAGCATACAAACTGCGCCACCTTCGGCACCTGTTTTCAACTCGATTGTAAATACAGAAAATAATTCGGTAAAATTTACTTGGACTTTAAGTTCTACTTCTAATGCTGCTTACAGAATTTATCAATCCAATAGCGATGCGTTGAACGATTTTAGTGTTTTAGTAAATGAAAACGCCTTACCTTCTGGTACTTCGCAATTTACATACAACGATTTGCCTTCAAATACAAACGGATACAACTTTAAGCTAATAGCCGTAAATGGCGCCGGCGAAAGTACTGCTACCGATGTATATTCAATTTTGAATTTAGCCAATGTAGAAGGCGCAAAAAAAGTATTGGTAGTAGATGGTTACGACAGATTAGGTTCGTGGGGAAAAGCAACACATTCGTTTGCAAATACTTACATGGCAACTTTGCGCAATTATGGTAATGCACACGTATCGTCAGCAGCCAACGAAGCAATTACAAAAGGTGCTGTAAGTTTATTAGACTATGACTTAGTCGTTTGGTTTGTTGGTGATGAATCTACTGCTGATGAAACATTTAGCGATGCTGAGCAAGTTTTAGTAAAAGCATACTTAGAAAATGGTGGAAATTTACTTGTTTCAGGTTCGGAAATTGGTTGGGATTTGTCGACGAAAGGTAGTACAACCGATAAAGATTTTTATGCAAACTATTTGAAAACGACCTTTGAAAACGATGGAGGTTCGGGCAGAAACCCAGCAAGCGGAATCACAGGAACAGCATTTGAAGGTGTATCTCTTAATTTTGGTCAAGTGTATGCAGAGGATTATCCCGATGAAATTACAGCAGGAACAGGTGCTCAAAATATTTTGAAATATGCTAATAATCAATACAGTGGTGTTGCATACAAAGGTATTTTTGGTACAAGTGCAAAAAATGGTGGTTTGGTTTATGTTTCGTTTCCAATAGAAAGTGTTTCGGATAAATCAGCAATAAATACATTTTTTACCAAAGCTATGAGTTATTTCTTTACTACAACTTCGGTAGAAAGTATTGATAATAAATTAAATGCGAGTATTTTTCCAAATCCGGTACAATCGATATTGAATATTAAAATACCTCAAAACATTGAGAGTAATGTTCAAATTTCTATTTATGATTTCTCCGGAAAGAATATTTCTACGCAACAAATGGATAAAATAGTTGAAAATCAGAACATAACAATAAATGTTTCTGATTTAAGTTCTGGTTTTTATATTCTAAAAATTCAATCAAAAGACTTAACTTATAGCTCTAAATTTATAAAAGAATAAGTATATTAGAAAGAAAACACTAATTGATTGATTATTACCTTTGTCAAAGTTTAAAACTTTGGCAAAGGTATTTTTTTTTAACACCTCTTTCTTTTTATTATAGAAATAAAAAAAATTAAAGTACTTTTAAACTAAGTTCTTTCAACTGGTCGTCGGCTAAAACCGAAGGAGAATCAATCATAACATCGCGTCCTGCATTGTTTTTAGGGAATGCAATTACATCGCGAATTGAGTCGGTGCCTTGGAAAAGCGCAACCCAACGGTCGAAACCAAAGGCAATGCCTCCGTGTGGTGGAGCTCCGTACTTGAAAGCATTCATCAAGAAACCAAACTGATTATTAGCCTCTTCGGGAGTAAATCCTAACAATTTGAACATTTTTTGTTGCAATTCATTGTCGTGAATACGAATAGAACCGCCGCCAATTTCGTTGCCATTGATTACAAAATCGTAAGCATTTGCACGTATTGCACCCGGATTGGTATCAATTAAATGCAAATCTTCGGGTTTGGGTGAAGTAAATGGGTGGTGCATGGCATGAAAACGCTGGCTTTCTTCGTCCCAATCTAAAAGTGGGAAATCGACAACCCAAAGCGCTGAAAATTTATTTTTGTCGCGCAAACCTAGAATTGAACCCATTTCTAAACGCAATTCAGAAAGCGCAGTTAAGGTTTTCTTTTTGTTGCCAGCCAACACTAAAATCAAATCACCCGGTTTGGCGTTTAATTTTTCTGCCCATGTTTTTAAATCTTCTTGCGAGTAAAATTTATCTACCGACGATTTGAATGTGCCATCGGTGTTGTATTTTACAAAAACTAAACCGGTAGCTCCTATTTGTGGTTTTTTTACAAAATCAGTAAGTGCATCAGTTTGTTTGCGAGTATATTCAGAGCAGTTAGGTGCTGAAATTGCGCCTACATATTCTACGGAGTCAAATACCTGAAAGCCTTTGTTTTGAACCAATCCGGTAAGTTCGGAAATAGGCATTTCAAAACGCAAATCGGGTTTGTCGTTGCCGTAGCGTTCCATTGCTTCTTGGTACGAAATGCGAGGAAAAGCTTCGGTAAAGTCAATGTTTTTGAACGTTTTGAACATGTATTTTGCTAAACCTTCAAACATTTTTAGAATGTCTTCTTGGTCAATGAAAGCCATTTCGCAATCTATTTGGGTAAATTCGGGCTGTCTGTCGGCTCTAAAGTCTTCGTCTCTAAAACATTTCACTATTTGATAGTAACGGTCGAAACCCGAAATCATCAACAGTTGTTTAAAAACCTGTGGCGACTGCGGCAAAGCATAAAACTGACCTTGATGCATGCGTGAAGGCACCACAAAATCGCGTGCACCTTCGGGAGTAGATTTAATCAAAACAGGTGTTTCTGTTTCGATAAAATTCATTCCATCGAGGTATTTTCGCACTTCGAGTGCCATTTTTGAACGCAAAAACAGAGCATTTCTAATTGGGTTTCGTCTCAAATCGAGGTAACGGTATTTCATTCTAATTTCCTCACCACCATCGGATTCATCTTCGATAGTAAAAGGCGGAACGTCCGAACTATTTAATATATTGAGTTCGTTTACAATAATTTCGATTTCGCCAGTGGGAATATTTTTGTTTTTGTTGCTACGCTCGGAAACGATTCCAGTGGCTTGAATAACAAATTCGCGACCTAATTTTCTGGCTTTTTCGCAAAGCTCTTTGTTGGTATCCATATCGAATACCAATTGAGTAATTCCGTAGCGATCGCGTAAATCTACAAAGGTCATTCCGCCAAGATTTCTGGCTTTTTGTACCCAACCGCTCAATGTAGTTTGATTGCCTACATTTTCTATTCTCAATTCGCCGTTTGTATGAGTTCTATACATTTAGTTTGTGTTTTTACTATCAAAAAAAAAATGCTCTAAAAATATTTTTTTGAGCTTTATATGTTGTTTTTGCTGAGCTGAATATCAACCCTTGGCAAGTAAAACTATGCTTACAATAAAATAAGCGCAAAGATATAAATTTAGAATAAAATTAGAAAATTAATTTTTAAATTATACTTTTTTTGAGAGTGTCTTACTCTGAAATAACTTGGCTTAAAAAAATATAATAAATCGGTTTTTGAAAACTAAGTATTACAATGCGAGCATTCAATGTATTTAATATTTAGCAATATATTTATTTAGAGTTCCAGTCTGTTTCTTTTATTTTATATATCAATAGCTACTCTACATGACATTTTTTTTAAATCCTTTTAAATTAGGAAAATAAAAAAAAAGACTTATTTTCGCAAGTGTTAACAATTTGAAAATAAGTCTTATGAT
>DZBP01000072.1 GCA_022729915.1 Draconibacterium orientale
TTTTAATTTTTAATTTTTAATTTTTAATTTTTAATTTTTAATCAAACAACATATTCCATTTTTACAACAAACTCTTTCAAAAATTTTCGGGCTCTGTAAATATACACTTTCACTTGGCTTTCGCTCAAACCTGTTATTTGAGCTATTTCGTCGTACGTGTAGCCTTCGTAATCGCGAAGCAGCAACACAGAGCGCTGGTCTTCAGGCAGTTTGTCGATTGCTTTGTGCAAAACTTCTTGCAAATCTGAATATCCACTTTCGTATTTCATGTTGTTGATATTTTTAGACTCCAAGCCGGTTACATGTTTTTGACGACGAACAATATCGACCAAAGTATGATATGCGGTTGTGAATAAATAAGATTTAACTTTTTCAAATTCAACAGTTTGCAATTTTAACCAAAGTTTTTCAAACGTATCCTGCACAATATCTTTCGCTAAATCTTTGTCTTTTATGTTCGACAAAATGAAGCGAAAAATTCTATCGGAAAAGTTTTGTACACTTTGATTGTATTCTTTACTTGTCATTCGTTAAATCTTTTTGCGCTAAAAATTTTTTGTTTGTTTATGAGTATGACGAACTCATGTTCTTAAAAGTTACAGCTAAGTAAAAATATTTTTCTTTTATAAAAAAAAAACAAAATGAGATTAAAAAAAATAGTATTTAAATTAGTATTGTTAAGCTATTTTTTTGTACATTTGAAAAATTAATTTTAAATAAATTTATAATAAGAAGTAAAACAAAATTAATTGAGTATAAGTATTGAACCAAATTTAATTGTATATTTCATTTTGCCAAGTGCTTAAAGATTATTTGATTACAAAAATGCTTACTCAAAATAAAATAGCACTGGTGCTTATTGCATAGTTCTATTATAAAAACTAAAAGATAGCTCCAATAAAAACAATGTGGTTGCCTATTTTTTTACAAAACAAAATTAAAACTTTATTTTAGAAGCCAAATAACTTATTTTAGTTGAAAAACGAAACGAACAACATACTATCCAAGCGTGATTTTTCAGAATTACTGGCAGAAATAGCATACACATTTAATGCTATCAATTCCGATTTATTCGACATTATAATGGAAAATGTACTTTCCATTTTAGGTCTGCATCTGAACATCAGTAGAGTTTATATTTACGAAAATAACGGAAAAAGTAACGATAGCCGATGTGCTTACCAATGGAATAATACCGGAATAGATCCTATATACAAAGATGATGCCTCACTGCAAGAGCTTCGTTACCAACAGTGGGACAATTACATACTCGAAAAAGGACAAATTATTTGTAACAACATCAATACATTTTTCACAGGTATTTTTCTGGAATTGCTCAAAGAACAAAATTTAAAATCGTTGCTGGCATTTCCTCTTTATGTAAAAGGAAAATATCATGGTTTTATTTGTTTTGATGAATGCACAAATTATATTGAATGGAATGAAACAGAAGTAGCCTCACTTAGAGCCATTTCACACTTAATAGCTGATGCTTACGCTCGAAAAATGAACGAAGAGCAGCTCAAATTTAATGAAGAAAAATACCGAAGTTTATTTGAAAATGCTAAAGATGCTATAATTATCCTCGATAAATTTGAAATACTCGAGTTCAATACAGCTACCACCGAATTGCTCGACTATTCGGCTGAAGAAATAATTTATCAAAGTTTGCTTTATTTTTCACCCGAATATCAATCCAACGAAGTAAAAAGCCAAGATTTAGCTCTCAAATATGCAAAAGAAGCATTGCAAGGTAAAAAACAGTTCTTCCCATGGCTGTTAATTAGAGGCGGAAAAAACACTTTTGAATCAGAGATTTCCTTGTCGCGCTTTAGCAAAGGCAAAAAGTTCTTCTTGCTAGCCATCATTAGAGATGTAAGTACCAGTAAAGAACACGAACAGAAAATAAAAGCTCAAATGCTTGAACTTGAAGAAGTAAACAAAACAAAAGACCGTTTTTTTTCAATTATTGCACACGATTTGCGCAACCCATTCAATTCACTTTTGGGAATTACCGAAAATTTAATTGAAAATTTTAACGATTTCGAGCCTGAAGAAATAAAAGAATATTTAACTTTATTGCTACAATCATCGCAGCAGGGCTATAATTTACTCGAAAATTTGCTCAATTGGTCGCGTTCGCAAACCGGAAAACTAAAAGTTAATGCAAAAGTACTGAACGTTTCGGAATTAATTGATACAAGTATTGAACTAATGCTTAATAATGCAGTATCTAAAAACTTAGAAATCATTAACAACGTAAGCTTTGATATTTTAGCTTTTGCCGACGAAAATATGATTACAACCGTACTGCGAAATCTCCTTTCCAATGCCATCAAATTTACACCCTACAACGGAAGTATTCGTTTTGAAGCTACAAAACACAAAAAAATGATTGAAGTTTGCATAGCAGATAATGGAGTTGGAATGACCGAAGAAACAATGAATAATTTATTTAAAATAGATGTATTTACCTCAACCTTAGGTACAAACAAAGAACCCGGAACCGGGCTTGGGATTATTCTTTGCAAAGAATTTATAGAGAAAAACAATGGTAAAATATGGGTAGAAAGTTCGCTTAACAATGGAACTATTTTTTATTTTTCGGTTCCACGAGCTTAAAATTTATTTGATAACAAAAAGTTTACCCTAAATAAAATAACACGAGTGCTTAATTTCTTTTTTGTGCAAAAAAGTTTTTTAAGATTTCTGAGCATTCGTTTTCTAAAATACCTGAAATAATTTCAGTTTTAGGATGAAGAATATTTTGTTGAAGACTCGAAAAACCACGCTTTGTATCACTTGCGCCGTAAACAAGTTTACCAATTTGAGCCCAATAACTTGCACCCGAACACATTACACATGGCTCCAATGTTACGTAAAGGGTGCATTGTTGCAAATATTTTGCACCTAAATTATTAGCAGCCGCCGTAATAGCTTGCATTTCAGCATGAGCAGTTACATCATTTAAAGTTTCAGTTAAATTATATGCTTTGGCTATTATTTTTCCGTTGCATACAATTACAGCTCCAACTGGTATTTCATCAGCATTGTAAGCTTTTTCGGCTTCTTTAAGAGCTAAGCGCATATAATATTCATGATCCATATTAAAAAAATTAACGGTTTCTGTATTTTCCTCTTCAACAAAAATTTAAAATAAAGGGCAATCTTTTTAGATTTTGCCCTTTTTTAAGTAAAAAGCTACTTATCTGTGAGTAAATTTTTCTCGATAATACTTGTAAGTACATCAATTGCGACTGTGTTTTCGCCACCTTCGGGAATAATTAAATCGGCATAAACTTTTGACGGCTCAATAAATTGCTCATGCATTGGTTTTACAGATTTATGATAACGCTCAAGCACTGTTTTTACATCTCTGCCTCTTTCTATTGTGTCGCGGTTGATTACTCTAATAAGTCTATCATCGGCATCTGCAAATACAAACACCTTAATATCAAACATATCGCGAAGTTCTTTGTTTGTAAAAATCAAAATACCTTCAACTATTGTAACTTTCTTAGGTTCAATCACTTCAACATGTTCTGACCGCAAACAAGTTAAATATGAATATATTGGCTGCTCGATACTTTTGCCAGCTTTAAGTTCTTTTAAATGTTCAACCAACAATTCAAATTCAATAGAATTTGGGTGGTCAAAATTTATTTTTTGCCTTTCTTCTAAAGGCAAATGCTTATTATCTCGATAATACGAATCTTGCGAAATAACAACAACCTCATTGCGTGGAAAATTTTCCATAATTTTTCGCACCACTGTTGTTTTTCCAGAGCCGGTTCCACCTGCTATTCCTACTACTAACATATTGAAATTGTGTTGTTTATAAAGGCAATGCCTATTGATTGAGAATGAGTAAATTTATATCTAAAAATTTTAAAATTAACTACTAAACCATGAGTTTGCTAAAACGACTTGTAATCCATTCTAGCACATCGGCTTCGTTATAAAAAAAACGTAAATTGAGTCTGTTTTGTGTAGCTCTCAAAATGGCATGCATTCTAACAGCTTCTTCGTCTTCTATATTTATTATAAACGCTATCTTTTTTACATTGTTCTCTATTGCTTGCGGAAGCATGTATTTTCGGAGCCATTCGGTTTCAAAAATAGAAAGATTTCGCTTTCTACGCAAATCGCTAACCCAATTCACACTACCTTTGTCCTTTAACAATACAAATGCTTTAGATAATATTAAAAAATATTTGTTGGCATCATCAAAATCTTGCTTCCAGCTTATAAAAACCGTTTTTGAATCGACTAAGTAGCTTATATCAGCTATATCGCATGTAAAATAAATCATAGTAAAAACTTGTTAATGAAATGAATAAAATGATTTATGCTTACTAATTTTCAAGAAATCGGAATTTTACTTGAATACTTTTTCCTTAAAGCCAATTTTATCTTCTTTACAAATCCATTTCTACTAAAATAGGACAATGATCGGACTGAGTAACTGTAGGAAAAATGTCTGCACTTTTTATTTTGCTTTCAATTGATTGGCTAACAAAATGATAATCGATACGCCAACCTAAATTTTTACCTCGTGCGCCGGCTCTATAACTCCACCAAGAATATTTGTCTGGCACATTTGGGTAAAATTTTCTAAAACTATCAACAAATCCGCTTTCTATGAAACCGCTCATCCATTGTCGCTCTTCGGGCAAAAAACCAGAGGATTTTGTATGTTTCTTTGGATTGTTGATGTCAATTTCCTTGTGGCAAATATTAAAATCGCCAGAAATAACCAAATTTGGAAATTGCTTTTTGAGTTCATCTATGTAAATTTGAAAGTCGGATAGCCATTTCATCTTAAACTCTTGCCTTAAATCGCCGCTCGAACCTGATGGATAATAGCTATTTAATATTGAAAAATTTTCAAAATCAAGTCGTAAAGTTCTTCCTTCGGAGTCATAAAGCTCGTTTCCCATTCCATATTCCACATGTTTTGGTTTGTGCTTCGTTAAAATGGCTACTCCACTATATCCTTTTTTTTGAGCTGAAAAATTATAAACTTCATATCCTAAAGCTTCAAAAGCGGCTTTATCTATTTGTTCATCTTGTGCTTTGGTTTCCTGAAAACAGACTATATCTGCCTTATATTCAGCTACCCAATCAACTAAACCTTTGCTTATTGCAGACCGAACTCCATTTATATTGTACGAAATTATTTTCATTATTTTATAATTAGTAATTTAGTAGTAAGAAGATAGTGCTTCAATTAAAACACAATATTTCAACTAATTAGAATCATTTCTAACCGAAAAACAAAACAAATACTTCTTTGGATACGTATTTGTAATGTTACCAAAAATACATTATTTTTTTGAAATTTCAATCATAAAATAAAAAACATTTATTTATTTTTGAGTTAAAATATTTTACAATAAAAATTAAAATATTGAAAATAAATCTATAATACAATATTATATAAATTTTACTTCAATTAGATTTTGGTATTCACCTATTCTTCCTCAAAAAAGAATTTCTTTTGGTCAAATGCGGGTTTTAAATCGTCGAGCCAAATTGCATTTTCATCGTATTCGGCAAAGAAAGGACGTCCTACCCAATCGGGGTTTCTGCCTTGAATAAACCTGAGTGCAAAATATTTTCTCAGCTCACCGTTAAAAGGAATTTCAACTACACCCAAAACTTGAACCTTTCCGGGTGTGCACGACATGCTCGGACCACGAACGGTGCGGCATACACCGCTTACTTGTTGGTAGGCATTTCTGAAAATATCCCATGCTTTTACTAGTGGAACTGCAAAATAATGTTGCGCTCCAGTATCGCGAGCCACAAACAAATAATAGGGTATGCAATTCAAATTGACTAACTTGCGCCACATTTCTGCCCAAATTTGAGGTGAATCGTTGATGAATTTCATCACGGGCGACTGGCTGCGAATTTGCGCTCCGGTAGCTAAAATATTGCGAATGGCTAACTGAACCGCTTCTGTAGATAGTTCGACAGGATGATTGAAGTGTGCCATTATTGAAAGATTTTTGCCAGATTTCACTACTTTTTCAAACAATTCTAAAAGCAAAGGCGCGTCGTCGTCGGTTGTAAATTTGAAGGGCCAATATCCTAATGCTTTGGTGCCAATGCGTATAGTTTGCAAATGCGAAAGCTCGGGGCTAAGTAAAGGTTCGATGTACATAGCAAGTCGTTTTGCGCTCATTATCAATGGGTCGCCTCCAGTAAACAAAATGTCGGTTATTTCGGGGTGAAGCTTAATGTAGCTTACGAGGGTTTCGGTTTCGGTCATTGCAAATTTCCATTCGTCAACTCCCACAAACTGGGGCCAGCGAAAGCAAAAAGTGCAATAAGCAAAGCAAGTTTGACCATGACTTGGGAAAAAAAGTAAAGTTTCGCGGTATTTATGCTGTAAACCAGTTAGTCTTAATCCGTCAATTTCGGGTATATTGTAATCTATCTGTCCGGCAGGATGTGGATTAAGCTGTTCTCTAATTTTATTTACAGCTTCGTTGAGAGTTGCTTTGTTGGCTACTGCTTTGAGTAAACGAGCAACTATCTCAAAATGATGCGGTTCTAGCATTTCTTTTTGAGGAAATGTAAGAATAAAAATGGGGTCGGTAAATGGATTTTCCCAATCAATAAGTTCATCAACTACGTAATTATTAGTTTTGAAAGGTAATACATTTCCAACTACTTCGATGTCGAACAATTGCTCTTGAGTGAATTGCTCTAATTGAGGAATTTGCCTGAAATTGGCTAAAGTAAAAGCTTTATATTTGTTGTGTGCATTCATTTTTTTTTGATGTTTTTAGCTTGTTTTTGAAATAAAAAGTGGACGCATATTTTTGTTTTTTGCTCGCAAATTTAGTTTTCTTTTTGTAAAAAGGCATGCTTTGAAAACTGCTCGCAAGGTAAAAGTTTTTTAATTAATCCGAAATTTATTTTACTTAAGAATTTATAACGCCAAAATAGTTTTTTTTAGTATCGAAATTTTACTAATTTGAAAATTTGAAAATGAGTTAATTTGAAAATTACCTATTAGTAATCAAATAGATTAGTTGTAAAATATTAATTTTCAATTTACAACAAGTCTAATAATTATAGATTTCTATGTCAAGATTTTAAAAAAAAGTTTAAGCAATTTGCTTTTAGCATACATTTAAATAAAAAACGACTAAAAAGATTGAGTTTCGATTAATGCAAATACAAAATATTGTAAATCAAATGCTTTAGCAACTGCAAATAGAAAAATGCACGAATTATTGAATTTAATGAATTATTCAACTCTACAAATTTTGAAATATGATAGAAATAAAATATCTTGCATTTTTTTCAAAAGCAAAAAAATAATTTGAGCAAAACCATAAAACGATGAATTTAGCAGAAAAAACAATTGTTATTTTAGGACACAAAGGAATGTTGGGGCAAATGATTACAGCTTATTTTGGATACAAAGTAAAGGAAATAGTAACTATCGATATTCGCTTTGATGCACAAAACAAATGGTTGTTTATCGATGAAATACGAAAATATCCCAATGCAATTATTTTCAACGCCATAGGCAAAATAAAACAAAAAACAGAAGATGATTTTGAATTGCTGATGGCAAACACAATTTTACCTTTAGAATTGCACAACCACTTGCTACCCAATCAGTTTTTGGTACACCCAAGTACCGATTGTGTTTTTGATGGCAACACGCACATTCCTTACCGACAGGTGAATGAATCTGATGCTCGCGATACGTACGGCTGGTCGAAGCGTTTGGGGGAAATAGCTTTGCAAGACCGCAGACGAACCGTTATTTTTAGAGTTTCGATTATTGGTGAAGATAAACTGACCAACAAAGGGTTGTTGTCGTGGTTTTTGTCGCAAAAAAAAGCCAGTACGCTCAATGGTTTTACCAATCATTATTGGAATGGAATTACCACGCTGGAGTGGTGCAAACAAGTGGAAAATTATTTGACCGAAAAAAACAAAAACGACAAAGAAGGAAAATTCTTTCAAATAGGAACTCAAGAGCATTATACGAAATACGAAATGTTGCAGCTTTTTCAAGAAGTGTATCAAACCGATTACCTTATTAAGGAATATAAAACAGAAACTCCCATTGACAGAAGACTTTATCCTGATATTGTTGCCAAAAGCCTCAAAGAACAATTGGTAGAAATGAAAGCGTTTTGCGAAGTGCATTTTTAGAATCAAACAATTGACTTAATTCTACATATTTCATCTGGAATAAATCATAAAGCCCATGAAAAATACAATTGCCGAAAGAGTGTATGATTTCTTAAAAAATTATCCACCTTTTAAAATGCTCAATAAAGAATTATTAACTACAATCTCTGAAAATGTTAAGATTCTGTATTTTGAAACGGATACCAAAATTTTTAAAATCGGCGAGCC
Source organism: Draconibacterium orientale (assembly GCA_022729915.1). Lineage (GTDB taxonomy): Bacteria > Bacteroidota > Bacteroidia > Bacteroidales > JAIFNL01 > JAIFNL01. The sequence goes on from DZBP01000072.1 coordinate 8,395, forward strand.
GGTTGATGATAATTTTTACATTGTAAAAGACGGCGCGGTTGGTATTTATTCGGCAGAAAAAAACACTTTGATAGATAAATGTGGCGAAGGAGATATTTTTGGTTTGCGCGCGCTCATTAGAAAAGACAAGTACAAATTAACGGCTCTTACTCACGAAGAAAGCATTATTTACAGTATTTCGTCCGATTTGCTCGAAGAAATAATGCGGAACAACACCGAAGCTAAAGAGTTTATACTCAAAAGCTTTGCTACCGACAACAATACGCCCGAAACGAAAGATTTGGCTTTAGATGATTTGTTTGCCGACCAGAAAAGTTCTTTTGTAGAAGTTCAAAGTGTTCAATACTCTGAAAATCCGATTACTTGCACCATCGAAACAAGTATAAAAGAGGCTGCTCTGAGCATGTCGCAGCACAAAGTAGGCTCAATTATAATCACTCAAAACGAAAAACCCATTGGCATCATTACCGACAAAGATTTGCGGTTCAAAATAGCTACCGGAAAATTTGGCATTGAGGAAAAAGTTGGTAAAATCATGTCTTCGCCTGTAATTACTTGCAACAAGGAAATCAGCATAGCCGAAGCGCAACTTAACATGTTGAAATACAACATTGCGCACTTGTGCATTACGCAAGACGGAACGAACGATTCTAAATTAATTGGCATTTTGTCGGAACACGACATTGTGCTGAGTTATGGAAACAATCCTTCGGTGCTTATCAAAGAAATAAAACGCGCCAAAGACACTTCCACTTTAAAATTGGTTAGACAAAAAGCACAACAATTACTCAAAGCCTATTTAGAGCAAAATGTTGATATTGTGTTCATATCCAACATCATATCGCACGTAAACGAAGCCATAACTCAGCAATTGATTTTGCACGCGCTCGATGAGATGAATCAGAAACCGCCCGTTGATTTTGCATGGCTTTCGCTCGGAAGTATGGGCAGAAACGAGCAGTTTTTACTCACCGACCAAGACAATGCACTGGTTTTTGACGATGTGTCGGAAAAGGATTACCAAAAAACCAAAGATTACTTTTTAGCTTTTGCACAAAAAGTAAACGACAAGTTGAATCAAGTGGGATTTGAATTTTGTCCGGCAGACGTGATGGCGCGCAACCCGAAATGGTGTCTTTCGGTTACCGAGTGGAAAAACCAATTCAACCATTGGATAGTAAGCCCAACCAACGAAAAAGTGATGTTATGCACCATCTTTTTCGATTACCGAATGGTTTACGGCAAACACGATTTGGTAAAACAAATGACGCAATCCATTTATCATTCGATAGAAAATTTTGAAATATTTTTGAACTTTTTGGCACTCAATGCCACTCAAAACCCACCTCCATTGAGTTTTTTCAGAAATTTTTTGGTAGAAGCCGGAGGCGAACACAAAAACCAATTCGACATCAAAGCCAGAGCCATCATGCCATTGGTTGATGCTGCGCGATTGCTCATTTTATCGCACAAAGTAGGCAACTGCAACAATACCATTTTGCGCTACAAACAATTGGCTAAACTTGAACCACAAAATGCAGAATTGTATCAATCGTGTATTGTTTCGTATAAAAATTTATTACATTTCAGAAGTCTGCAAGGAATAAGAAAAGGCGATTCGGGAAGATATGTAGATTTGAACAGCCTTTGCAAATCCGACAAATTGAGGCTTCGCAGCAGTTTCAAACCCATAAAAGATATTCAGGAATTAATCGATGTCCGATTTAGGCTTGCTCATTTGAGATAAAAATGAAACCTTAAATCCGCAAGTCTTCGTATCAATTTATTAATATACAGCTTGTTGGTAAAAAAATAAAAGAATTTTGTAAATGTTATTGATACGATGACTCTCTGTTCTTTCAAGTTTAACCATTTTACAAATTAATGTATGTTTGGAAGTTTATTTAAAAAAGAATACCCCTATTTTTGGAATCAATACAGCAACCATTTCAAAGAAAAGAAAGAATTAAACCTCAAAAATGCACGTTTTGTGGTTTTTGATACCGAAACAACCGGATTAGATATCAAAAACGACCGCATTTTGTCGATTGGAGCTATTTCTATTGTAGGAAATAGTATAGATGTGGCGCACAGTTTGGAAGTCTATCTAAATCAGGAAAAATTTAATGCCGAAACGGTAAAAATTCATGGTATTTTAAAAACCGGAAACCTAACAAAGTTTTCGGAAGAAGATGCCGTTATTCAATTTTTGAATTATGTACGCGATGGTATTTTGGTAGCTCACCACGTAGATTTTGATGTTTCGATTATAAACAAAGCACTCAGCCGCATGAACTTACCAAAACTCAAAAACAAACGCATCGACACGGGAGTTTTGTACAAAAAGAGTTTGCCTTATACTCAAACCTACAAACATTTTGGTTTAGACGAACTTTGCGAAGTATATAAAATTACAAAACACGACCGACACACTGCTTCGGGCGATGCGTATATTGCTGCCATCATTTTTCAAAAAGTAATGGCAAGCTTGAAAAAGAAAAACGAAAACTTGCAACTTACCGACTTATTTCACACCGAAAGAAGAGAAGGTTTGTTGTAAAAATTAAAATTTAAAATTAAAAATTCATAATTTAAAATTTATTTTGTATTTAAATGAAATCAAAATAATAAAACCAAAAGCAACCTTTTTAATTTTCTTGACTTGTTACTTTTTACTTTTCAACAAATACTTTTCGTGTAACAGATTGATTATACCATCGGCAAGACCAATCTTCGGAACAATTACTTCATCTGCTCCGGTAATATTCATCAATTCAATAAAAACTTGAGCTGCCGGAACAATTACATCGGCACGGTCGGGATTTATCTGATAGACTTTGATACGCTCTTTGATGGAAAGCGGTTCGAGCAAATTAAAAATTTCGAGTATATGCTCGCGTTTTAGATTTTCATCGGATTTTAAGCGAGCTATTTTGCTTATTTTATTGATGTTGCCACCCGAACCAATGATTGATGGAACTCCATGTTTTACAATCAATTCCGTGAGCCATTGCTTAAATTTTGTGCGTTCGGTTTCATCTATCATATTGTTCAAATATCGGATAGTTCCTATTTTGAATGAGTTAGAAGCAATTATCTTTTTGTTTGAAAACAATGTCAATTCTAAACTACCACCACCTAAATCGGCTGATAAAAACATTTGGTCTTTTTCCGATTTGGTAAGGCTTCCAATTCCGTAAATCAGTTGCGCTTCTTCTATACCCGAAATTAATTTTATTTCAATTCCGGTTTGCTCCAATACGGATTGTATTACTTTTTCACCATTTTTAGCTTCACGCATAGCCGAAGTGGCACAAGCTCTAAATGCTTTTACTTTGTAAACTTGCATGATATGCTTAAAAGCCTTCATGGTTTTTACCAATTCTTTTATTTTCTTTTTGCTTATCTTACCTTTTCCAAAGGTTTCAAAACCTAAACGCAATGGAATGCGAATAAACGAGGCTTTTGATTTAACGTATTCATCGCCATATTGCATTATGTTTACGATAAGCAATCTCACAGCGTTGGTGCCGATATCAATTCCCGCAAAACGTAATACTTCCATGTTTTCAGTTTGTTCTTTCTTCATTATCGCTTTATTATTTAGACTACAAGTTATTTTTCTGTTTAGAAAATGTTTTTTCAAATACAAAGATAAGGATAAATTTGAATTTTAGATATTCGTAAATTGTTTTTTTTTCTAACCAAACCAATATAAAAAAATTATGTTTTTAAACATTTGAAGTACAAATTTATTTACTTCTCTGATTATTTAGTGCTTACAAACACAACTTGGTTTTGTGCTGAATATTTTTTTTAATCTAAACTAAATTATAACTATGTTTGTTCACTTTTACCTATATATAAAAGGGAAAGTACGAAATACTTTTTGTATTTTAAAAGAAACATTACAGCTACTTACAATGCACATTGATACGATGGCTTTGAGTCCATCGTATTAATATGAAAAAACCACAATATCTACCCTTACAAATTGACTTAGTAAGTTTTTGTAATAAAATACAACTGTTACACAAACTTTTGCAATGTTCTAATCAATTCTAAGTTAAAATTGAACAATTCGAGCTTAGAAAATATCAATACAAAAACTTTACTAATTTTCTAACAAACAACAATTGTATGAAAAGAATTATCCTCATCATCTTTCTATTTTCCGGTTTTATTCTCAACGGACAAATTCCCGAAGGATATTACAACGGAACAGAAAATTTGGGCGGTGCAGCCCTAAAAACAACCCTTTACAACATCATCAAAGGGCATACTCAGTTCCCTTACACAGCTAGCACAACCGATGTGTGGGACATTTTGAAACAATCGGACAAAGACCCCAACAACTCGGCAAACGTGCAGCTTTTTTACTGTGGAAGGTCAATAGATGCTGCGCAAGAGTGGAACAACGGCAACGGTTGGGAACGTGAACACGTATGGGCTAAGTCGCGCGGTTCGCTTACTACCAACCAACCCGGACCCGGAACCGATGCTCACAATCTGAAACCCGCCGATGGTGATGTGAATGGTGTTCGCAACAACCGTTGGTTTGCCGAAACCAACGAGATTGAATACATCGACAACGGTTTTGCAACTGGTTGTTATTACAGCTCTACTCAATGGGTTTGGAAACCCAAAAACAACATGAAGGGCGATGCGGCTCGCATCATCTTCTACATGGCAACTCGCTACGAGGGCGAAAATGGAGAACCAAACTTAGAAGTTATTGATTTTCTTCCTACCGACCAGTACTCTACTCTGCCACAACACGCCTTGCTTTCAGACCTTTTGCGTTGGAATGCCGAAGACCCTGTTGATGACTTTGAACGAAACCGTAACAACGTAATCTACAGTTATCAAAAAAACAGAAACCCATTCATAGACCACCCTGAGTGGATTGAATGTATTTGGAACAACAACTGTTCTGGCTTCTGGTTTACTTCTACCCCCAACAAAAACACAACCGACCGTGTTACTTATACTTACAACATTTCGGCAGCAGGTTCTAATGCAACTCTTAGCATTACAGCCGAAACCATTCCCGCTTGGCTAACGTTCACTGCCGGTACAAGTGCTACGGGCAACGCTACTGCTTCTATTTCGGGGAAACCCGCATTTTCGGACATAGGAAAACACAACGTATCCATAAAACTTAGTGATGGAAATAGCACTATTTATCAAAACTATGAAATAGAAGTAATTGATGGCAATCCTATAAAGTTTACTTCAACTCCTGTAGTGAAAGTAAATGCCGGACAACTTTACTCTTACTCCATTACTGCCACTGGCGACGAAGGTGCTACCTTTCACATTTCGGCAACCAAACCCGAATGGCTTAGTTTAAATTCAAGCACATTGCCTGCCACTTTAAGCGGAACTCCTACTATGAGCAACTTAGGCAAAGCTACTGTTGTGCTTACACTTACCGACAATGTTGGTATGAAAAAAACAATTACTCAAGAATTCGAAATCCTTGTTTCTGACCCTAATGCCGTTGAAAAACTCATCATCTCGCAATATTACGAAGGTGCAAGTAGTGATAAATACATAGAAATAACAAATATGGGCGATGCTACAATTGATTTAAGCAATTATCACTTAGGCAGATGGGGCGATACCTATCAACCTACTGGTGTCTATAAGTCTGGAGGCATGCTATCAGGAACAATTGACGCAAAACAAACTTTAGTTTATAAAAACCCAAGTGCAAAGAAACCCGCTTATGCGGTTAATTTAGCAATAGCTACTAGTGAAGCTACATTTGTAAATGGCAACGACCCTATTGCACTTATGAAAGGCGGAAATACTTGGGAAGATAGAGTAGATTGTATTAATGCAGAAGGAGAATGGGGCTTAGATAAAAGTTTCTACCGAAAACTCACAGTTACAAGTGGAAATATAAATATTAGCGTTTTAGATGGCAGTGGAGAATGGGTAAAAGTAGATACAGCATTAGTAATACATGCAACCTCAGACCAAATACTATACTTGGGAAAACATATTGACGGAAATACATCTATAAATACTGTCGATGTTGCTTTCAAGATATACCCAAATCCTGCGCATGACAGAATTATAATTGAAAGCACGTTCTCAATAGAAAGTGTTGAAATCCTTTCTATTACAGGACAATCCTTATCTAAACACAGTATATCAAATACAAATACAACGGTTACTGTTTCGCAATTGCAAAAAGGTATTTATTTCTTAAAAACGATAGAAAATAACGGAACTACTTCTTTGCATAAATTTATTAAACAATAAATTAGACTGTTAACATCTCGCAGAGTCCCGCAAAGCAAATACAAAAAACTCAGCGGAACTCTGCCGAGAAATCCAAAAATATTCCTTATCTTCGCATCTGAAAAACTTCACATATTTTTATTTTTTTACCAGAAAAAATACAAAATAAATAAATTC
>DZBP01000073.1 GCA_022729915.1 Draconibacterium orientale
CGGCTGCCGGCAAATGTGCTGCATAGCGCTGAAAATACCATTGAGTTTTTTCGCGTTCGGTGGGTGTGCCCAATGCTACAACCCTGCAAATACGTGGATTTAGGCTTTCGGTTATTCGTTTTATAGTTCCGCCTTTTCCGGCGGCATCTCTGCCTTCAAAAATTACTACCACTTTCAGCCCTTGCTGTTTTATCCACATTTGCATTTTAACTAATTCTATTTGAAGTCTTTCGAGTTCTTCCTCATAAAATTTTTTAGAAAGTTTTTCTTTTTTTTCTGACATTGCGTTTAGATTGAAGTTTTTTATAAAAAAAGGATTTAGAACCGTTAATTTGTAAGTTTTGGCTTTTTTTATTCTGTCGTTATAAAAAAAATACCGCTATTTACAGTTTTTAGGTTTAGAAAATAAAATCTCAATTTATGAAATTAATTTATAAAAAACAAAAAAAATATAGTTGTTGTAAAAATTCGTTCGCATTTTCAATTTTTTTATCTAATTTTGTGAAAAAATTTAAGAGTAGATTCAGATTTAATTATTTGAAATAGAGATATTTAATCTAATTTATAAGACGAATAAATTTTCTTTTGAATTAAAAAAAATCTACTCAGTAAGTAAACTAATTTTAAAAAAGTAGTACAAACAAAATGGGAAATTTAACCTTCACAATGATAAAACCCAGAGCCGTAGAACAGGGCTTTTCTGGTGAAATAATTCAGCAAATTACTGCTGCCGGTTTTAGAATTAAAGCCATGAAAATGACTTTATTAAGCAAGCACGATGCAGAGCGTTTTTACGCAGTTCATTCCGAAAGACCATTCTTTGGAAGTTTAGTAAGCTTTATGAGCTCAGGTCCAATTGTGGCTATGATGCTTGAAAAAGACAACGCAATTGCCGATTTTCGCAAATTAATAGGTGCTACTGACCCAGCAAAAGCTGAAGAAGGAACAATTAGAAAGAAATTTGCAGAAAGTGTTGAATCTAATGCAGTTCACGGTTCGGATAGCGATGAAAATGCACTTATCGAAAGCAACTTTTTCTTTGCCGACAGAGAAAAATTCTAACAACTATTTTTTTATTATTTTAAGCCTCAAAAATATTAAATTTTTGAGGTTTTTTTTGCTAAATAATTTTAGCCTTTAACTGTTAAAGGGAATAGTTTAAGTATTTATTATCTGATAATTATCTCGTTTATAAGTTCTTTTCCCATGCGTTCATTCAAAGCTTTTGCTATGGAAGTTCGCATCATGTTGAGTTCGCTACGAATAATAGATGATTTCATATAAACAAAAAGTACATTGTTGTGCAAACGCACTTCTTTAGTGGCATTGGCAATTGTCAAGCCCAACATTTCATTCCAATGGTCGTGAATTTTTACTTCGTCGAGTTTTCCTTGAAGCTTGAGGGTTTTGATGTATTCTTGCAATACTTCACCCAATGTTTGTGCGTTGCTTCTTCTCATTTTTATTTTTTTTTAAAAAGCTAATTACCTTATTATTTTACGCTAAAATAAGGGAATAGATTTTATATAAATATTTGATAATTAATTATTTATTGAAAACATAAAACAACCTCTTACATATTTATTATTTTGTAATTGAAGTTGTTGCTTTCTAAAATTTCTTTGATTCTATTTTCGTTTGTGTCGGTAATAAAAATTTGCCCAAAAAGTAAATTATTTTTTTCGGAATTGTTCAAACCCACAGTTTCTATTAAATTTTTAACACGTTCGGAGTCTAATTTGTCGAAAATGTCATCTAAAAGTAAAATGGGCTTGATGCCTGTAATTTGGTAAATGTACGAATACTGCGCCAATTTTAAGGCTAAAAGAAAGCTTTTTTGTTGTCCTTGCGAACCTACTTTTTTTAGCGAATAGCCTGAAAGCTTGAAAGATAGCTCATCTCGATGTATGCCTTTGCTAGTGTATTGTAAAATTTTATCTTTCTCAATATTTTCGGTAAGTAGCTCGTAAAGAGGCTTTTCAAAAAGTTTTGAAGCGTATTCTAAACTCACTTTTTCGCTATTACCAGAGATTAAATTGTAGTAATCTTGAAAAACAGGTATTAAATCTTCAATAAATTGTTGTCGCTTTTTAAATATTTCGTCGCCTAAAGTTGAAAGTTGAAGATTATAAACGTCAAGAATTTGAGCGTTAAACGTTTTTTTATCGGCAAAATCGCGTAAAAGAGTGTTGCGCTGCAACAATATTCTGTTGTATTTCAACAAATTAGTTAAATAAATTCTATCGAATTGCGAAATAACTCCATCGATAAATTTGCGTCTTTCTTCGCTTCCTTCGGTAATGAGTGAGCTGTCGGCAGGCGAAATGAGTACCAAAGGAATAAGCCCAATGTGGTCGGCTAACTTTTTGTAAATGTTTTTGTTGCGCTTAAAAACTTTTTTTTGATTTCTTTTAAGGCTGCAAACAATATGTTCTTGGGTTTGGTTTCGAGAGTATAGCGCATCTATTAGAAAAAAATCTTGCTTAAAACGGATATTAAGTGCATCGCTAAAGCTCGAAAAGCTTTTGCAAAAGGATAAATAATAGACCGCATCGAGAAAATTAGTCTTTCCAACACCATTTTTTCCTACAAAAACGTTTACGCCAGAGGATAATTCGAGCGAAAGTTCGGAAATATTTCGATAATTAAAAATAGATATTTTTTCTAAATACATAAGCTTTTCAGGCTCTAACAAAGATAATTCAAAACAAAAGAAAAAATTTATTGTGTGCAAAGTTACATTTTTCAGTTAATTTTTTTTATGTTTCTAATAAAACTTTTACATTTGCGAGAATTTTTTCAACAAAGTTTTTTTAATTGAAAGAAAAAGAAACAAATAAATATAAAAAGATGAGTTTTTCATTTTTTTGTAATAAAATAAAATAACAAATTACAAAATTTATATCAATGACAAAAATTTCAAAAGAGCAAATAAAGATTGATACTCAGCCTCTTCAAATTAATGAAACTCTTAGCAAAGCAGAGCAATACATTGAGAGAAATCAAAAAATTCTAATTATCGTAGCTGCCAGTATTTTAATAGCAATAGCCAGTGTTTTTGCTTATTTTAACTACTACCTGAAACCGCTCGAAGCCGAAGCACAAGAGCAAATGTGGGGTGCACAACAATATTTTGAAGCAGATTCTTTCAAAAAGGCTTTGAATGGTGATGGAAACCATGTAGGTTTTCTTGATATTATTGACGATTACAGTTCTACAAAAGCAGGAAATTTGGCGTATTACTATTCTGGAATTTCGTATTTGTACTTAGGTCAATACGATGAAGCAATAAAGCAGTTAAAAGAGTTTTCTTCTGACGATATGCTAATAAATGCAGTGGCAATAGGCGCTACCGGCGATGCTTACATGGAAAAAGGACTAACTGACGAAGCAATCACTTACTATTTGAAAGCAGCTAAAAGCAATGAAAACGAATTCACTACTCCTGTTTATTTGCACAAAGCTGGAATTGCTTATGAAATTTTAGGTAAAAACAAAGAAGCACTCGAACTTTTTGAGCAAATTAAAGCCGATTACAAAAAATCGCAAGAAGGCAGAGATATTGACAAATACATAACTAGAGCAAAATTGAATTTAAAAAAATAAATTTAATTGCACTTTTACAAAAAAGCCGACTTTACAAACTTAAAAGTCGGCTTTTTTATTTCTATTTTCTAATAAAAATAGATATTTTTAGTCCAATCTTTTTGTTTTCTTTGAAAAAATATCGTATTTTCGCAAAGAAATTAGTTTGAAAAACAAAAAAATAATGAACTAAAGCAAAATGTCTTTTATTTTTCCAAGTGCTTGAAAATTATTTAAAAACAACGATTTCAGCTTCATTTAAAATAGTGCAATAGTTTTTATTTTTTTTTGAATATTAGCTACTTCACTAATAAATAGTATTGACAATAAGAAAATTCAATATTTCTCTAAAAAAAATTTAAAAATGGCTACATTGCTTAAAAATCTTTCAAATTATGACCCCAATACGGTGCCAGAAGCTACTGATTTAAAGGTAGGTATAGTTGTTTCTGAATGGAATACCGAAATTACAGAAGCACTTTATAATGGAGCTTACAAAACTCTTTTGAAGCACGGAGTTGCTAAAAAAAACATTTATAAACGATATGTTCCGGGAAGTTTTGAGCTGACTTTAGGTGCTCAATTTTTTGCACAATACAGTGAAGTAGATGCAATTATAGCGCTAGGTTGCGTAATTCAAGGCGAAACTAGGCATTTTGATTTCATCTGTGAAGCTGTTGCTAAAGGAATTACAGATTTGAATATAAAATACAATATGCCTGTAATATTTGGCGTTTTAACAACTGATAACATGCAACAAGCCATAGATAGAGCGGGAGGAAAACACGGAAACAAAGGCGACGAAGCAGCCATAACCGCAATAAAAATGGCATCTTTACACTATAATTTCCAAGATTACACCAATGTAATTAAAGAAAAATAAATACAAAAGCGCTATTTATCTAATGCAAAAAAGCTTGCATTAAAAAATAGTTATTGAGTATTTCATAAAATATAATATACATATTTATTAATTTTAAAAAAAAACTATTTTTATTTAAGTTTTTTTTAAAGAATAATTCTTTTTAACTGCAAAACTAAGAAATTTTCATGCAAATAGCTGTGCCTGTTTTACTTGTAATTATTCTTGCCATTGTAATTGTAATGGTGGTTTTAATTATTTTTCAGGGCGAAACCAATAGAAAAGTAGAAAAAATAAATAAGCAATTGACCAAATTAAATGCAGAAATATCTCGCAATCAGCGAGATAAAGAACGACGTATAACAAAAAATAATAATATTATAAAGCATTACAAACAAGGGTTAAGTACCGATTTTAGGATTTTACAAACCGAAGAGCAACAAGAAAATATACGTAAACAAATACGAAAAACCAGTAAATTACCTGAAAAATTAGAAGCTTTCACAGCAAAAATAAAACAAAGTAAATATTCAAAGGAAGAATTTTTCGGAGAAGCCATTATCAATAAAATAGGAATTGTAGTGCTTGCTTTGGGAATTGCATTTTTTGTAAAATATGCCATCGAAAGCAGTTGGTTAAACAATACCGGAAGAGTTTTTATTGGAATATTGAGTAGTAGCATTTTAATAGGAATAGCACACCTTTTGCATAAAAAATATAGAGCATTTAGTTCGGTTTTACTTGGTGGCGGAATGGCAGTTTTGTATTATACCATTGCTATAGCTTACGACGAGTATCATATTGTATCTGAGGCAATTGCATTTATATTTATCTTTTTAGTAACAGCCTTCACTGTTGGTCTTTCAATTGCATACAACAGACTTGAGCTTTCATTTTTTGCAACACTAGCTGCTTTCACAGCACCTTTACTTGCGCGATTTAGCGTAGATAGTTATCTTATACTTTTCTATTACTTTTTAGTAATCAATGTTGGAATATTAATTTTAGTCTATTTTAAAAAATGGCTTATTTTAAATATTATGACATTTTACGGAACTATAGGCTACATAGGTGCGTGGTTTCTGTTGCATTATTTTCAGGAAAAGCCAATTCCACATTTGGCAGCATTCATTTTTTTAAGCGTATTTTATGTCCTTTTTGTGAGCATGCATTTAGTTTACAACATCAAAAACAAGCAGCGTTTTTTACCATTACAGCTGTCTATGATAGTGGTTTCCAACTTGATGTATTATACTGGAATTATAATTATTATACGCCAAACTCTTCCGCAATACGATGGATTATTTACTGCAATAATGGGTGTATTTAATTTTATCTATTTTTTGATTCTTTACAAAAAGAAGGAAATAGATGTAAATGTGCTTAATTTGTTGCTAGGCTTAGTAATTTTATTTGCCGCATTAGTTCCTCCGGTTCAAATGGTTGGCAAAACAATCACGCTTGTTTGGTCTATTCAAATGGTTTTAATTTTATGGCTTTCGCAAAAAGTAAACTTTAATGTAATGAGATTAAGCTCATTAGGACTTTTAATACTTATGCTTGCAAGTTTATCAATCGACTTATGGCGTATTTACATCAATGCCTCGTCGTTGGCAAACCCTATGCCAATTTTATTGAATAAAGGCTTCATTATCAGCTTTTTTGCTTCGATAATGTTAGGTATTTATGCTTTTATTTTGAACAAATCGCCCAATGCAAAATTTGTTTTTATACCAACAAATTTATTGAAAATTATAGTTGGAGCTTTCATGTTAATTACCTTTTATCTATCCTTTTTGCTCGAAATCAGATATCAAGTAATGCAGCGCGTAGAATATGAAAATTCTATCAAAATTTACTTGGGAATATATAATTTTGCATTTATATCATTTGCTTCACTACCAGCTCTTTTAACACAAAAATGGAAATTGAATATGCTCTCGTGGTATGCAGGTTTTTTTGCGTTTTTTGTGTATATGCTTTATTATCAGCAAATTTTTATTGATGTTCGTGATTCGTTTTTGTTGCAATCAGGTGCAAGTTTTCATGCTTATGCCTCACATTTTGCTATAATATTTATTCTTTTACTTATTATTTTTATAGCACTTAGAGCTGCTGTAGTTTGCAAGCGAATAAAATCGCGAATGGCAATATTTTCGCTTTGGTTTTCGGTATTTATGTTTATGTTTGTGTTTAGTTCTGAGCTAGATAGCATTTATTTGGTTAATAATTATCGGAGCGGCTTTTTGCTTTCGGAGTATGTTATAAAAGTTCATACCATGCCTTATACTTTGTTATGGGGAAGTGCCTCGTTTTTATTAATTTCATTGGGAATGTTAATTTCTTTTCAAGGCTTACGAAATATTGCTTTATTTTTATTTTTCGTAACTGTTTTAAAAATGTTTGCATTTGATATTATGAGAATTTCAAAAACAGAGCAAGTAATTGAATTTTTATTTATGGGCGTAATTTTATTACTTTCGTCGTTTATGTACCACAAATCAAAATACGAAATAAATAACTGATTGATTTGTAATTGCAACAATTCGGAAAACGACTTAATGAATTGAATTTCTTTTTTAGGTAAATTCATAAACACAAACAAGGTTTTAACAATAAAAAAATATAAGAGTAAATGCGCATTAACTATTTTATATTCGTTTTTCTTTTTTTTAGCCAAATAATTCTTGCACAAGAATTCCGATGGCATGCAAGCATAGAAAAGGTAGATACTTCAGGATTTTACAATATTTATTTAAACCCCGACGTAACTTCAAAACTACGGTACGAACTACCCGACATTAGGCTCTATGATTCTGAAAATAACGAAGTTCCGTATATTCTACGTTTAGACAGAAAGCATAACTATTCGACAAAATTGCGCAAACTGGCAATAATAAAAAATAAATACCACGTTAGAAAAGGAATGAGAGAAATTTTGCTTGAAAATAAACGTAAAGAAGAAATATCAAATTTTATTCTTACTTTAGAAAAAACTCAAGCAATTGTTTCGGTAAAAATATTAGGAAGCTCTGATAAAAAAAACTGGTATATTTTAAAAAATTCGTCTCTTTTTCATATCGATGAAAAAAATGATAAACAAGTTGAAATTTTAATTCAAGATATTCCCTTAACCAATTTTTCATTCTTTAAGCTTGAACTTACAGGCAACAGTAAAGAAAAGTTAGCCCTAAAAAGTGTTTTTTATCGAAAACATATCAGCACTGAAAAAAATTATATGCAGCTTATTTCGCCTTCATTTACTCAAAATGATACGTTGATTAGAGGAAAAAGCATAGTTACTATTAAATTTAAACAGCCTGAATTTATTGATAAATTGCGCTTTAGCTTCAAAGACAGCGATTATTTTTTACGAAAAGCAAGTCTTTTGAAAGTTGATAGTGTAGGTGAGAAAAAATTCAATTTACAACAATACGACCGAAAAAAATATAAATTTGTAATAACTTCTAGTACTCCTAACGAGTTTTTCTTTACAAATTTTAAAGCACAACAACTTAAAATTGAAATCGATAATCAAGATGACAAACCATTGAAAATGACAGCAATAAGAGCATTTCAGCAAAATGCTTATCTCATTGCACATTTAGAAGCCGGAAAGTCATATCGCTTACAATTTGGAAGCAGTAGAGTTGCTGCACCTTTGTATGATTTAAACTATTTTACAGACAGCATACCGTTGATACTTAAAAAAGTAGAAGTAGGGAAAGTGTTTCCAAACCCCGATGATAAAACTTTCTCAAAACGATTTGAAGTACCAATTTATTTACTTTGGACTTTAGCTATTGGTTTGGCTGTTTTTTTAAGTTTTATGGTTTTTAAAATGTTCAAGATTATACAGTAAGGCAATAAAATTAATCAGGTATTTTTTACAAATTCGATATTTTATATATTTTTAATAGATTTAAACTACTAAAAAATTGTATTTCAATTATTTAAAAATAGCAATTCGTAATATATTGCGGCACAAAGTTTATGCTGTAATAAATATTGGAGGTTTAGCTCTGGGAATGGCAGCATTTATAATCATTTATATTATTGTAAGCCAACATCTTAACTATGATTCACATTTTTCAAAAGCAGACAGAATTTACAGAGTAAATGTATCGTCTCAATTTGAAAATCAAACACGAAAAGTAATAAAAACACCCATTTTATTAGCCGAAACATTACCAAAATACAGCAAAAATATTGAAAATACACTTAGAATTATCAAAGGAAGCCACAAATTGGTCAGTTACCATAAAAAACATTTTACGCTAAGCGATTTTTATTATGCCGACGAAAGTTTTTTCGAACTATTTGATGTTGAAATAATTAATGGGAATAGATTAAATCCCTTAAAAGATTCAGCTTCAATAGTAATAACCGAAGAAATAGCCGAAAAATATTTTGGAACGGAAAATCCAATTGGCAAAGAATTAAGTTTAGACAATGGTTGGAAATTTAAAGTAAGTGCTGTTTGTAAGCCATTTCCTCGAAATTCACATTTTAAGTTTGCTGTTTTAGCCGATTTAAAAGTTGTAATAAAACAGGTAGAAAAAAATATGGGTTTCACCAAAAAACACCAATATTGGCAAAACGATATGGTTACTACCTATTTTTTGCTAAAAAAAGGTGGTAATTTAGCCGAAGTAGATAAAGGTCTCAATAAAATTATCGAAACAGAAATAGTTCCTTATATTAAAGAATTTACGGGTTTAACTAACCAAGAATATTACGCACACAACAATTTCTATTTCTTTCAAACTCAGGCACTAACCGATATTCATACCGGTGAAAGCATAGAAGGAGAATTTGAGCCAGCCTACTCTACTTTCTTTATAACAGTTTTTGTAAGTATTGCGCTGATTATATTGATATTAGCATGTATAAACTTCATGAATTTAGCTACTGCTCGCTCCTCAACACGAGCAGTGGAAATAGCCATGCGAAAAGTAGCAGGTGCAACCCGCAAACAGTTGATATTTCAATTTTTAGCAGAAAGTGTGCTACTTTCATTCCTATCGTTACTATTTTCGTTAATAATTATTGAATTTATTTTTGTACTTGGTCCCGAACCTATTTCACCCTATTCAGATTACCATTTTTTTCCGTTTGTGCTAATCTTTACGTTTATTGTTGGCATTTTTGCAGGTTCTTATCCAGCATTTTACCTTTCTAATATCTCAGTAATAAACAGTTTGCACGGAAAAGCTTCATTAGGAATAAAGTCGCTCAAAATGCGTCGTTTTTTAGTTGTGCTCCAGCTCGCTATAACGTTTATTATATTGATTAGCAGAGGAGTAATTATCCAACAAATTGATTTTTTCTATGAGAAAAATTTTGGGTTTGAGAAGGATAGAATTTATGTTTTGAAAAGAGCTTATGTTTTAGATAGTCTTAAAAGTGAATTTGTTAAACAGTTAAAACAAAATAAAAACATAGTTGATGCTTCATTTATTAACGCTATTCCGGGCGAAGACGAAGTGATGTTCCCAGTGGTACTTGGTAGCGATACTACCAAAATTAAATACGTAAGCGAATTGGTTGTAGATAAACGATTTAATGCAACTTTTGGAGTAAAAATACTTCAAAAACTCGATACGGTTGGCGAAAATTTTGACCCTCAAAAATATTTATCAATAAATCAATCCGCAGCTAATTTACTTAATATCAAAGATTTAAACGACACTGTATCGGTAAATTATTTTTTTTATAATTCGATGTTCAAAGGTTTTAGAGTAGGGGAAATAGTTGAAGATTTTCACTTCCAAACACTTTATAATAAAATAAAACCAACCATTTTGCGTCATGGCTTGGAAAAAGGATATTCAAAATATTTGGCAATTCGCATAAAAAAGAAAAATTCAGAACAAACCATTCAATTTATAAACCAAAAGTGGAATGATTTTGTACCTGATAATATTTTTGAACTGTTTCCAATGCAAAAACAAGTAGTAGAGCTGTATCGAAAAGAACACAATACAGCAGTTTTGTTTATACTTTTCTCTGTTTTAGCAGTAATTATTGCTACTATGGGAATTTTTGGGCTCACAGCGTTCTCCGTTGCAAAACGCACGCGCGAGATAGGAATCAGAAAAGCGTTTGGAACTCCTATCACTCGAATTATTTATATGCTTTCGGTCGAATTTATAACTTGGCTTATTTTTTCATTCGTAATTGCCTCACCATTAGCTTATTTCATTATGTTAGCTTGGCTCGACAGATTTGCTTATCATGTTGAAATAGATTGGATTATTTTTGCACAAGCTGGTATTTTTATGTTTTTAATAACTTTGATTACGGTTATTTTTTACGCATTTAAAGCAGCCCGAAAAAATCCGGCAATTGCATTACGCCACGAATAGTTTAAATGAGAATATGTGTTGATTTGAAAATGAATTAATTAGATAAATTTGAAAATAAAATGCGTTAATTCCAAAATTTTCAAATTTTCCAATCATCAAATTTTAAAATTAACGCATATAAAAATTATTCCACTATAATTTTATTTCTAAAAATTTGATTTCCGGCAGTAACTTTTGTAATGTAAATACCTCTTTCAATGTCAGATAAATTAATTTCGGTAGAATAAACCGACTCTGAGTCATTATTTTCTATCTGAGAATAAATAAGTTTGCCTGAAATGTTGTAAATTTCTGTTTTAATTTCGCCTTTGTAAGAAGTTTTAGCATGAATATTGAACAAACCAGAGCTTGGGTTTGGGAAAATTCCGGCAGTTTCTTCTGTTTGTAAATCATTGATGGCATTAAAAATGCGCGACCATTTATAAATACCACCTATCGAAGCCGATTCGTTAAAACCACCAGCCCAGCCAATATCTTGGTTGTAAAATTCTACTTCTGTATATTGAATATTGTCGATAGCAAACCAAGTTGCACCAAAATCAACAGAATACGATGAACCATATTTTTTTGATGGATTAATACCAACTGAAATAAAAATTCCGGGTGCATATTTTACAGCTTTGGTATGGCTGTAAAAGTTTTTTGTTTTAGCACTAATTGTATTCCAAGTAGCACCACCATCAGTGGTATAAGCTGCTTGAATATCGGTATAAGTTTGATTGGTTTGATTGTATATAACGTTACTAACTACTCCGTTATTTGCATCGGCAAACGAAATATCGGTAATTGAACTTAAACCGGTGCTGTAAACTGCCCAAGTAGCTCCTTTGTCGGTGGTTTTGTACACTCGTCCTTTATTGGTTGAAAACCAAGCAGTTGATTCACCATAAGAATCACGTAGTCTAACAGTTCCATATTCACCTACTTGATTAAATGGAATTTTATTTTGAGCCACTCTTGTCCAATTTTCGCCACCATTTGAAGTGGTATAAATTTCAAAATAGCCATCATTAGGATCGCCCATAGTCCAACCGTTGTTTTTATCAAAAAAATAAACCGTATTTGTGAAGGAATCTGAACCTAAATAGCTTGCAGTGGTTTGTTTAGACCAGTTAGCGCCAGCGTTGTTTGTTCTATAAACAGCACCACCAATGTTAGGGTCGTTATCAAAAATAGCAATCCAAGCTGTATCAGCATTTAGCGCAAACAAATCGGCAAATTGCACATTGCCCACAGCCGGAAAGGTAGCTGCTTGCCATGTTTCACCGCCATTAGTAGTGCGAGTATAATCAAAAATATTGTTGTCGGTATTTGCACCATCGTAAGCCAAAGCCCAAACGGTTTCTTCATCAGCAATCGAAATGGCATTAATACCACGCGAGCTAGCTGCAAAACCTGTAGCTTGTTGAGTGCCAAAACCTTTTTCGAGCACAGTAATAAAACCTAATTTTGTTTCGGTGCTACTTGATTTTGTACCATCAGTAATGGTAAGTTTTACCATATATTTTCCGGCATTTGGATATTGAATTTTTGGATTCTTATCGGTTGAAGTAGCAGGTACTCCTCCTGCAAATTCCCACGACCAAGTTGTAGCTGATTCGCTTCCGGCGTAAGTGAAATCAACAGAACTCTCGGCATAAATCCATGTGGCAGAAACACTAAAATCGGCAAAAATAGTTTCAACCGATTCCTTTGATTTTTTTACAGCCTCGTAAGCATTTATCAAGCCATTGCCTGTTCCTTTTGTAGTGTTATAAGAAGAAATATTTGTACTAGTCGAAAACAAAATTTCTTGTAATTTGTCGGGAGTTAAATTTGGATTAACTGAAAGCATCAAACCACACAAACCTGCGGTAATAGGCGTAGCCATCGAAGTTCCGCTTTTGTAGTCGTAATTTCCTCCGTGAGCTGCTGAGTAATAAGGAACTGTGCTAATAAGCCCAGTACCAGTAATTCCTGTACCTCCGGGGGCGCATACATCTACTTTGTCATCACCATATTGCGAAAACCAAGCAAGCGCATTATTTTCGTTTACAGCACCCACCGAAATTACGTGGTCGTAACATGCCGGATAACTTTTGTAATTTCCTTCAGTAGCTTCGTTGCCAGCCGCAGCTACAATTACGCAACCTTTGTTGTAAGCATAATTAATTAAATTTTGAAGAACTTGGTAAGAATCAGGTCCGCCCCACGACAAACTAAGCACATCAGCTCCATTATCAGCAGCATAAACAATTCCGGCATATCCATCAGAAATGCCTTCTGGGTTAGAATCTTCGGCTGCTTTGATAGCCATCAAACTTACGTTGTAACCAATGGAAGCATTGCCTACTCCATTGTTGGTTTGAGCTGCAATTAGTCCTGCACAATGCGTTCCGTGTGAAAAAGTATTTACATTTGGAGGATTCGGGTCGTTGTCGTCATTGGCAACATCGATGGCTGCTACAATTTTATTAACCAAGTCAGGATGAGTGGTTTGTACAGCGTCGTCAATAACTGCAACTACTATATCAGCACTTCCGGTTGAAATAGCCCAAGCTTCGTCGGCTTTAATTTGCTTTAAATGCCAATTGTAATTTTGTTGCAAATAGAATGGGTCGTTAGGTGCAGTTTTTGTATAAAAAATAGGCGATTTTTCAACATATTCTACACTTTCGTCGGCTTTCAATTCGGCAATAAGCGCATCAATTTTTTCATATTGCGAAAACTCTACCAAATACGTACTAGTCAATAAGTTATCATTGGATTGATAAAACGGTTGTTGTACCGTATTTACAGCGTATTTTTTTATTTGGTTTTTCACAAAATACGCATCGTTTAATGAAATATTTCCTTTTTTGGAATTTAATTTCTTGGCAGAATCTTTTAGTTTTACATAAATCTTTCCGTCGGAAAAATTCTTGTTGTAAGTTTGCGCAGATAGATTTCCAAAAAGGAATAAAAATGCTGCAAACAGAAAAAATTTTGTTGTAAATGTTTTTGTCATAGCTTTTGAAAAAAAGAATTAATAAGTAGTAAGTAATTTATGAAATATAAAAAATCTATGTAATTCTTAAATCTATTAAATAATTAGAAATTAGTAATTTACAATACAAGACGCTTCAAAACAAAAGGTTTAGCAGCGCACGACAAAACTAGTGTTTTGTTTCATAATAAAAAAGAAATCAATTAAAAATTGTACTTTGGGTTTGAAAATGAATAACATTGAAGTGTGAAACGAGTATTAAAATTTGTTTTTTTGAATACAAACTCAAAAAACACGATTTTCGTTTTTTTGAGTATTTTTTTGTATTCTTTATAATACCAAACATTTTTAAAGAAAAAAAAACGAAACGCAATCACAAAATCAAACAAGCACCAGTGCTATTTTAATTAGAGCAAATATTTTTGTAATCAAATAAATTCTAAGCACTTGGCTAAATAAAATATACAATTTAATTTGGTTCAATGCTTATTTCAAACAAAAGGTTAAATTCAAAAACAAAGGTCTAAGCAATTTTAGCACTTAGACCTATTTGCAAAATATTGTTATACAAACCAAAATTACTCAACAATTTTGAAAACATACAAACTTCTATCGTCAGGTGTGCCAATAACAAATTGCAACTGTGTTTTGTCGTGTTTGCGCAAAATCATCTGATTTACATCTACTTGACCTGCAAATTGAACACTCAAAATGCTATCGTTTTGCACATTCCAAGTACCTGATTGAATTTTGCCATTTACGTTTTCGGTTACCGAAAAATCACCTTTAAAAGTCATTTGTACAACTTGTTGCAAAATATTTGCACGTCCAGCGTCCATAAGTTTTTTCGTTTCTTCGGAAGAAGGCGGAGTTAAAAAAATAATATCGTTCAATTGCCAAGTTCCAACCAATTGAGGATACTTTTTAGCTGCATCTTGTTTATCTTCAGACTGTTCAGAGCACGAAAAATTTACAATCAATGCAAACAAAACTATAAAAAAAGAAAGCGTTTTTTTCATTTCACTACTAAATTAGCTTGTT
>DZBP01000270.1 GCA_022729915.1 Draconibacterium orientale
CGGGAGAAATTGAAATAGCTTTAACAGCTTTGGAAAATTTTGATTCTCCTATTGATGTCTTTATTTATGATTCGATATTGAATACTTTTACATCAATTAATGATTCCCGTTATATCAAGACTTTAACCAAAGGCAATTATTTGGATCGTTTCTTTATCACGTTTACTGATAATTCCAGTTTGATAAGTATAGCATCTGGCAGTAATAATGCTTTATCAATAAGTGAAAATGAAATTACTCGAACTTCATTTAACTATTTAAAAAGCACAAAAGAATTAGTGATCAAAACCAATTCGGCCATTAACTTAAAGGAAATATCATTTTATGATGTTCTTGGTAAAAAACTACTGAACGTAAGGAATTTAAATTCTGATTATATTAAAATCCCGCTTTCCAGCATCAAGACCAGTAGTAGTTTAATTGTTAGTTTAGTGACAGAAGACGGTAAACAATTGAACAAACATATTATAATTGGCCAATAGTATTAACTTGTAGAGTGATCAATAACGGTATCCTTGTCCAAATAATCTGGAATCCCATCGTTGTTTGAATCAACAATTTCCACTGTATTTATAGTAATCACACCTGCAGTTTCGGTTCTACTTATTTCAGTTTCATTGGCTGCCAATACTGGTTCCTGTTCGCCTTGATTGGTGTCTACAGTATAAATATTAAACTTTAATTCACTTCTTGTAAGTAAGCTGTCGTTATCATCATTTGCGTCTAAAAAGTCAGGAACATTATCTTCATCGGTATCATCATCAAAAACACTTTGGTTGTTGTCCAAATCTTCCAAATGTGATAAAACACCATCTGTATCATGATCATTATGGGCAGATTGGTACAATTCAAATTTAAAAATCAGGTTTGAATATAGAGGAATTCCAGAAGGAGGAGAAGAAAAATAAGCTAAACCTGAAGGCAAAAACATAACTCCAAAACCATAATCATTAAATTCAACTGTTCCGTCAGGATTTATAACAAAATTACCGTCTGAAGTGCTAAATTCAACCATAACATTTCTCCACCCCTGAAGTAAATTGACCAAGTCTAAAACTGTTGGGTTTATGGTACTGTCAAAAACAGTTTCATCCATTAAGTTCCCAGAAAAATTAATGTTAATGTCATCAGTGAATCGAGGTGTATTGCCACCACCTTGGTTTAATTTCAATATGTAATATTCGTACTCAACATCAAATTGTGTTGTTGTTTTAATCTCGACATCATCAATTAACAAAGTATTGTTAT
Organism: Draconibacterium orientale; assembly: GCA_022729915.1. GTDB lineage: Bacteria > Bacteroidota > Bacteroidia > Bacteroidales > JAIFNL01 > JAIFNL01. Next base: position 1,249 of record DZBP01000270.1, read on the forward strand.
CTGGGTCTGGCAAATCCAAATAATTGCCATTTGCATCTTTTGGCAATTCAGAAATGATCAAATCGGACATTTTAAAATTTGCTGGAGTTTGAAATGTAGATGAATTGTAGTAATGTGTATTTAAATATCCAAGTAATGAATCTTTATCTATTAGTTGTTGTTCTGTTCGATCACGTTCTGGAACTGAAATTAATCCATCATCATCATTTTTTTTACACCCAGTAAAACTTATGGCCAAAATCAATAAAAGAGTAGCGTAATTTTTAATTTTCATATAATTAAATTTTCCTTTTCACCATTCAAAATAAAATTAGTTTTTGAACGATCTAAAATTGCTTATTTTTTTAAGTACGCAAGATACAATAATATAATATTTTTGTACAAAAACATTAACGTTGTTTTTTGAATTTTAATATGCGTATAGACAAATTCCTTTGGTGTATCAGATATTACAAAACAAGAAGTATAGCTACTGAGGCTTGTAAAAAATCGCATGTAAAGGTCAATGGTGCTATAGTTAAGCCCAGTAGAGAAGTTTACGCAACAGATAAAATTGAATTGCGTAAGGACCAAATACAATATCAACTTATTGTAAATGATCTCCCTCCAAATAGGGTCAGTGCCAAATTGGTCGATTTATATCGAACCGACATCACACCAAAAGAAGCTTTTGAGGCTCAAGATCTGTTAAAATATTCGAAAGATTATTATAGAAAAAAAGGTTCTGGAAGACCAACAAAAAAGGACAGAAGAGACATTGACGATTTTCATGAAGACCCAAATAGTTTAAACCAGCCATAAATTCTAAATTACGGCTATAAAACTACAGCATTTAAAAACTCTTTTTTATCTTTGATAAAACCTCAAAAGTATGGTTGAAAGCAAAAATACAATCTTAAATCATCAACAAATTCAGCATAAAATTAGACGAATTGCCTATCAAATCTATGAGAGCAATGTTAACGAACACGAAGTGATTTTGGCTGGTATTGATAGCAATGGGTATTTGCTTGCCAAAAAAATAAAATCAAGTTTAGATGATATTTCTGATATAAAATCAACTTTATGCAAGGTCATGATAGATAAACGACACCCGCTTTCAGAAATTAAAACTTCATTAGCTGTTGAGGACTATTCTAACAAATCCATAGTGCTTATTGATGATGTTTTAAATTCGGGGAGCACGTTAATTTATGGCGTCAAACATTTTTTAAATGTACCATTGAAGCAATTTAAAACCGTTGTATTGGTGAATAGAAATCATAAAAAATATCCCGTTAAAGCCGATTTTAAAGGAATATCGCTTTCTACATCTTTACATGAACATGTTGAAGTGATCTTAGAAGGCAAGAACTTTGAAGCCTATCTAAAATAATTTCAAAACAATTGATTCTACAACTTCATCAATTGATTTTTGGTCTGTATTTACTGTAATATCAGACTGGGTATAATATGGGTTCCTTTCAAACATGTGCTTGCCTATAAATTCAATTAGTTCTTCCTTTTCTTGAACGTGAGAAATAAGTGGACGATGTTTTTTTTCAGAAAATAATCGTTCCGCCAAAACAGAAATTGAGGCTTTCAAATAAATGCTTGTAGCATTTTTAATTATTGACATATTTTCACCATAGCAAGGTGTTCCGCCTCCCAAAGAAATGACTGTATTAAATTTATCTGTAATAACTTCATCGAGATATTTACTTTCAATTTTTCTAAAATAAATCTCTCCTCTACTTTTAAAAATATCAGTGATGGTCTTACCTTCTTTGCTTTGAATATAATCATCAAAGTCTAAAAAACTATAATTTAAAGTATCGGAAAGTTTTTTGCCAATAACCGATTTTCCGGAACCCATATATCCAATTAAAAATATATTCATTTAAGCAAAGTAATTTGATGTATATCCAAATACGTTTATGTAACAAAAAAACGAAAAAATAAACAAAAAAGCATTGGGTTTATTAATTAATCGTTTTATATTTGCACCCTCAATTAGAAAAAGACTCGGTAGCTCAGCTGGTAGAGCACAACACTTTTAATGTTGGGGTCCTGGGTTCGAATCCCAGCCGGGTCACAAAAGTTAAGCTAAGCTTAACTTTTTTTTTATCTTTATCTTTCTTTTTTTTGCGCACGTGGCGGAATTGGTATACGCGCTAGCTTGAGGGGCTAGTATCCGTTTAGGGTGTGGAAGTTCGAGTCTTCTCGTGCGCACTTTTTTTCAAAATTCTTTTTAGATTCTTTTGATTGGACTTTGATTCTTACCAATCTTTCTTTAACCCACTTTTTATAAGAAATTGAACTAGCTTCTATTTTGTTAGTACTGAAAATAAAAATAAACTACCCCGGGGCAGAGCCCCAGAGGTATTAACAAATAGTAGCCACAGATTCACAGATTTTC
>DZBP01000074.1 GCA_022729915.1 Draconibacterium orientale
AATCGAATGTAAGTGCTCAAAGTTTTGTGGTTCAATCGTATCCACCCGATTTGGTTATTGAAAATCTAAAACTTATCGACCCTTCAAACAATGGTTCGCTCGATGGCAATGAGGAAGCTCAGATTTCGTTTAAATTGACCAACAAAGGCAGAGGTAAAGCCTTTGGTATCAACATCAATGCAACTCCTATTTCTGCTGCCGACAATTTGAACATTGGAAAAATTGAACCCATTACAGAATTGGGTTCACAAGCATATAGAATGATAACTATTCCAATTTCAGCGGATTATGCTGTTCAATCTTTAGAAAGGAAAATTAGAATTGATGTTGCTGAATTTTACGGAAATGATGCTGACCCATCGGTAATTAATTTTTATACTTCCGAATTTAGCAAACCTGATTTGCAAATTAAACAGGTAGCTATCAACGATAAAACAGATGAGCAACAACGTGGTGATGCTTATGGAAATGGAAATTCCATTATTGAAGCAGGCGAATCGATTGAGGTAACCGCTTATCTTCAAAACTTTGGGCAAGGCAATGCCAACGATATTAATGTAGAACTCATTCTTGATTCAAACGACAAAAATATTACCTTTCCAGACAATGGTAAAGTATTGAATTTAGGTACAATAGCTAGCGGAGATTATCAAAAAATACAATTTTATTTTTATACAAGCCGAAGATTTGTTTCAAAAGATATTCCTTTGTTTATTGAAATTAGCGGACAAAGTTCTAAAAACCAAAGAATTCCACTAAATTTAAAACTTGGTGAACGCACTCCAAATATTGTAGATGTGAACATTACAAAAATTGAAAACGAAAATGAAGTTGTTGTAAAACGAATTGAAGGAATTATAGAACCTACTGATGTAGAGCAAAATATACCCGAAACTGGTTTTGATGGCTCAAATACTTTGTGTGTAATATTGGGAGTTGAAAAATATAAATACGCTCCAACTGTCGATTATGCTGCTAATGATGCACTTACGTTTTATACGTATGCTCGAAAAGTTTTTGGAATTCCCGAAAAAAATATATTTTTCCGCACAAACGAGAACGCAACTTCTGGCGAATTCGATAAAGTTTTCTCTGAAAATGGTTGGCTTGCACGCCGAATTGCTAGCGGAGAAACCGATATTATTATTTACTATGCCGGACATGGCGCGCCGGATACAAAAGAAAAAACGGCATATTTAATTCCTCACGACATCGACCCAAACTATGCAAATACCGGTTTGAGTCTCGATAAAATGTATTCAACCCTTTCAAATTTCAAGGCTCGCAATGTTACTATTTTCTTAGACGCTTGTTTTTCAGGAACAAGCAGAAGTAACGAATTGTTGCTTGCCGGAGTTAGAGGAATTGTTATAAAACCCAAAGAATCTGAGACTTTTGCTGATAATTTGGTTGCTATTTCTGCTTCTTCCGACGATGAATTTAGCACTTCTTATCCCGAAAAATACCATGGTCTTTTTACTTATTATTTGCTCAAAGCCATTAAAGGAGAAGCTAGTAAAGGTAAACCTCTCGATGTGAGAACTTTATTTCAATATCTCGAAAAAAATATTCCTCTACAAGCTGGGTATTTAGACAAAGACCAACACCCAACTTTACGTGGCAAAAAATTAGATAGAATTTTGGTAACTTATTAATTTCTAATTTATTAAAGCAATGAATTAATTAATTAGAAAGTTTCTTTACGCACCTTTTGTTGCATTATTTTGCAATAGAAAAATAAATTTAAATATGAAAACAAAAATTGTACTATTTAACTTAATTTTATTTGTATTTTCTTCTTTTTCAGGATATTGTCAAGAAGATGAATTCAATCAATTTAAAAAACAAACAGAGTCCGAATTTTCTGATTTTGCTGCAAAAAACCAGAAAATTTACAACGATTTTGTCGAAAAAAACGACAAGGAATTTGCCGATTTTTTACGCAAAGCATGGAAAGATTTTGAAGGTAAAGAACCCGTAAAACCCAAATTGGGAGGAAAACCTGAAAAAAAACCAGTCTTAAAACCTAAAGAAATAAGAAAATCGTCTGAAAATGTAGAAGAACGCACCATTGTGGTTCAAAAAACTACTCAGGTAATTCCATTGGCTCTTGGATCAAGTTTACCACCAATTCAAAAAAAAGAAGCCGAGTTAAAGAAAAAAGCTTCGGTTTCCATTCAATTTTATGGTTTGGACAAGGAATTTCAATTTGACCCAAAATTAAAAGAAACATTTAAAAATGGCGAAATTTCGCCAGATTTGATTGCCGATTTTTGGGAAGCTGCAAGCCAATGTAACCATTACGATTTGGTAAACGATTTGATGGAGTTTAAAAATACCCATAAACTTAATGATTGGGCTTACTATCAATTGGTTGGAAAGCTTACTTCTGGAATGACTGATAATAAAAATCACGCAAAACTTTTGAAATGGTTTTTCCTTATTAAATCGCGCTACAACACTAAAATTGGCTACAATACCAATAATATCTACATAATGGTGGCTTCGGAGTATATGATTTTCGGAAAAAATTACTTTTCTTTTGATAATGTAAACTATTTTATTTTGGACAATGATAATGCTAAAAGTTTGCGTTCGTATGAAGGAAATTATCCCGATGCAAAAACAAAATTAAGTTTTCTATTTAATGAATCGCCAATTTTAGGTAAAGATGTAAAATCTCGTAACTTAAAATTCAATTATTTGACCAATAAGTACGATATTAATTTGAATTACAACACTTCAAACGTAGATTTTTACAATTCAATTCCTCAACTTGATTTACCTCTTTATTTTAATTCGAGCAGTTCTGGTGAATTTATTCAGTCGATGGCTAAAAACTTAAAACCTTTGCTTAAAGAACTTGACGAATTTTCGGCTGTGAGTTTTTTATTAAAATTTGTACAAACTTCATTCGATTACAAAACTGACCCTCAGCAGTTTGGATACGAAAAATTTTTCTTTGCCGAAGAAACTGTTTTTTATCCGTTTTCTGATTGCGAAGATAGATCTGTTTTTTTCGCTACTTTGGTGCAAGAACTTTTAGGATTGCAAGTCGTTGGTTTAGAATATTCTGGACACGTTGCTACAGCCGTTCGATTCACTGATAATCGAAATGGCGACCATCTTTTTTACAATGGCGACAAGTACATAATTTGCGACCCAACTTTCGTAAATGCGCCTGTTGGTATGTGTATGCCTCAATTTTTGAACATCGAAGCTAAAGTTATTCCTTTGAATTCTAAATTGTTGAGTGATATGTATGAGGAACAAATTAAAGCAAAAATTCAAGCTGCCGGAGGAAATTCAGATGATGTGCAAATAGAAATAGACGAAAATGGAAATGCTTATGTTGTAAGTACTTACAACGAATCTTTGACCTTAGAATCTACTTCTTTCAAAGCCGGAAATAAGCAAATGAATGCATTTTTGGCTAAGTTTGACAAAGATAAAAAACTTGTTTGGGCAAATAATTTTTCGGGCGACGAAAAATTTAGCAGCGAATTTGTAAAAATAGCACCTGATGGTGCTACATACATTGGCGGAATGATAGGAAATTCTGCCGAATTTGGCAAGAAAAACATAGTTACTTCATCGAAAGACCAGAAAATATTCTTAGCAAAATATGCTAAAGATGGTAGTTTTGAATGGCTAAAAACGGCGAATATCCCAAAAGGTGCTGACAGCAATTTTATTATTGTAAGCCGTTTTACTTCTCTTGGAAAAGAAATTTCGACAATGATTTTTGAAAAAAACAAAGGATTTGATGCCTATGGATTGAGCTTTTCAACTTCGGGTGATGTGATTTTGACAATGAAATTGAAATAATTAATTTTGTACTAATTCATTTTTTTTATAATTGATTCTGAAAAATTTTTTTTTTTTTCAAAAAACATTAAATAAATTTGATTACTAAAAAGTTTTTCCGTATTTTTGTAAAAATTTTATAGTAATCAAATTTATATGCAATGATTGAGTATTTAAAAACCTTAGAAAAATACATATCAAAAGATGAGCTTGAATTGGCTTTTGACGACTTTCGCGAAAAACTTTCTTCAATTATTCGCAAAGCTCCAAATGCCGAACAAGATGTTTTAGAGGTTAAAAATCAGGTTATTGTGCTTTCGGGAAAATTGCATGATTTGATAAAGCGCACGAATTTAGGACTCATTGAAGCAAGTGCTGCTTCAACAATAAAATCACAAATTACTTATGCTTTTACTCAGTTAATCAATAATTTATCAAACTACAAAGAGCTTTTTGCTTATTTAATAGAAAAGGACGAAGAAGAAACTTGGTTAAGCGCAGCAAATTTCAACTCTATGCAAGCCGCTGAGGAATACATCGAAAAATATCCAAACGGAAAATACAATGTAGCAGCAAGGCATTTGCTTTGCGAGTTGAAGAAAATGAATGAACCTAAAGTACCAGAATCTTTTTCTTTTCAAGCCGATGAAGTGGCACAATCAGAAAATTTTTTGCCAAAATCTGACTTCGAATGGTGGAATAGCCTTTCTCCTGTTTGGAAGCGAATTTTCACAGCAAAGCTTAACCTTTCTGAAAAACCTGACGCAGACGAATTGCAGAAAATTTTTGATATTACAAAGCTAAATATTTTGGGAAATCGTGAAGTTTTATCGATTGAACCTTTGAGAAGGCTCAAAAAATTGCGATTTTTGAATATTTCTGATACTAAAATCGCTTCACTTAGTGCCCTAGAAAATCTTAAAAATTTAGAAATAATTTGGTTTAGATATACTCCAATTTCAGATTTAAATCCTTTGAAAAATTTGAAAAATTTGAAAGGACTTGATTTTGATTTTACCGAAGTAAGAGATTTGAGCCCAATAGCCGATTTGCCTAATCTTAAGCATTTAAGCTGTGCAATTACAAACGTAAATTCATTGTATCCAGTTTACGATATGCCAAATTTATCTAAGCTCAATTGTACTACGCATTTGCTCAGTAATGAGAGTATTGAGCAATTTAAATTTGACAATAACCGCGTAAAAGTGAATGAATATTAGAATTTTAGATTTTTTACCGAAATAAAAAAATAGTTTAGCCGTTTTATTTCTATCATAGTTTTATTTTAGAAACCTAAAAATGCTAAATTTTAGTTAAATAAACTCTGAAATTATTGTGAAATTAAATATTAATTTGCAAATTTGTAACATTCAAATTTTAAAAAAAAAGTTATATTATGAAAACATTTACAAAATTAGTACTTATTACTTTCAGTCTTTTACTTTTAGCTGGTAGCTCTGCGTTTTCGCAAACGAACAGAGATTGGTGGAATGGGCTTTCTCCTGAGTGGAAACAGTTTTTTGAGGGCAAATTTATGAAACAAAGCCAGCGCGATGCCAAAGTTGAAATGTCTGATGGAAAACTTGAAACTATCGTGAAGCTTAAAGTGCTTGATTGCTCTGGAAATAAGGATATTAAAGACTTAAAACCACTTTCGCAATTAAAAGAATTAGAAATTCTCGATATTTCTAATACCGGAATTTCAGATTTGAGTGGTTTAAGAAATGTGCCAAACCTAAAAGAACTCGATTGCTCTAACAGTGAGCTTATTGAAGATTTATCACCTCTAAAAAACATGAAGCGTTTGGAAAAATTAAATTGCCACAACACTTCTGTATCTAACTTAGAACCAATTAGATACTTATCACTTCTTTCGTTGAATGTGTCTTTGTGCTTTATTGCCGACAATTCGCTTAAAGCGCTTGAGGGAATGCTTAGCTTACAAAAACTCGATATTTCGCAAAATGAACTTATCCGAAACTTGGGTTATATGCACAAATTACAAAATCTTTCGGAGTTGAATTGCAGCAAATCGCCTGTTGAAAATGTTGATTCGATTGCATCTCTTTTGAACTTAGAGTATTTAGATATTTCGAGCACCGATGTAAAAGGTATTAAAGCTCTTATTGATATAAAAACTTTACTTTCTGTTGATATTTCTGATACTGAAATTAAAAATATTGACGCTCTTTATGCAAGTACAGGCTTAAGGAATATTAAAGCAATTGACCTAAAAATAGAAGATAGAACTTATGCTGAAAAATTGAAAGAAAGTATAAAAACTTTTAATCAAAAACGACCCGATTGTATTATCGATTTTAGTATCAAGTAGCAAAAAAAAGAAATTCTTTTTTGCAAAGCTCCTCGAATTTTATTCAAGGAGCTTTCTTTATTTAAACAAAATTAATAGTTTTTTTTTTCTATAATCTACTATCTCTAAATCTAAATATCATAAATTCAAACAAATAAAAGAATATTTAAAACTATTTATTTTCGAATCTATACATTTTTTTAATTCTCATATTACCACATTTACCAGCTTTATGTCAGTAATTTATTTCAAAAAATGTCTTTTTGTCAGAATTTTGATACGAAAAAAGAACAATTTGAGGCTTCTGAATGACATTTTTTCGGGAAAAATACTTTTTTTTTGCTTGGCATAATCATTGAATATTCCAATTGCAGAACAAACAGTTCGTATTTTTTAAAACTGAAACAAAAAAACAAAATAATAACAAATACAAATAGCAAAACTTATTAAAAGAAGAGCTATTGAAATAAAATTTTAACAAATTATGGGTAAAATTATAGGAATTGATTTAGGAACTACCAATTCATGCGTATCAGTAATGGAAGGTGCTGATCCCGTAGTAATTCCAAATGCAGAAGGAAAAAGAACGACTCCTTCTATTGTAGCTTTTGTAGCAGGTGGCGAAATTAAAGTGGGTGATCCTGCTAAACGTCAGGCTATTACAAACCCCGAAAAAACTATTTCGTCTATTAAACGTTTTATGGGCGAATCTTTTGACAAAGTAAGCAAAGAAATTAGCCGTATGCCTTATAAAGTGGACCGTGGCGACAACAATACGCCTCGTGTAAACATCGATGGACGACTTTATTCTCCACAAGAAATTTCGGCTATGGTGCTTCAAAAAATGAAGAAAACGGCTGAAGATTATCTTGGACAAACTGTTACTGAGGCTGTTATAACTGTTCCAGCTTATTTCAACGATGCTCAACGCCAAGCTACAAAAGAAGCTGGCGAAATTGCTGGTCTTATCGTGAAACGTATTATCAATGAGCCTACTGCGGCTTCTTTGGCTTACGGTTTGGACAAAAAAAATAAAGACATGAACGTAGCCGTTTTCGACCTTGGAGGCGGTACTTTTGATATTTCAATTTTAGAATTGGGCGATGGCGTTTTTGAAGTAAAATCTACCGACGGCGATACTCACCTTGGCGGTGATGACTTTGACCAAGTGATTATTGACTGGTTGGCTGATGAATTTAAAAGCGACGAAGGAATTGATTTAAGAAGAGATCCAATGGCACTTCAACGTTTGAAAGAGGCTGCCGAAAAAGCTAAAATTGAACTTTCTAGCTCAAACTCTACCGAAATCAACTTGCCTTACATTATGCCAGTGAACGGAATTCCAAAACATTTGGTACGTACATTTTCACGTGCTAAATTTGAGCAATTGGCTGATAGTCTGATTCGTGCAACCCTGCGTCCTTGCGAATCGGCTCTTAAAAACTCTGGTCTTTCTAAATCGGATATCGACGAAGTTATTTTGGTGGGTGGTTCAACTCGTATTCCAGCCATTCAAAAAATTGTAGAAGATTTCTTTGGAAAAACTCCTTCTAAAGGCGTAAATCCTGACGAAGTGGTTGCTGTAGGTGCTGCAATTCAAGGTGGTGTATTAACTGGCGAAGTAAAAGACGTATTGCTTCTTGATGTAACTCCTCTTTCGCTCGGAATTGAAACTATGGGACGCGTAATGACTCGTTTGATTGAATCAAATACCACAATTCCTGTGAAAAAAACCGAAACTTTCACTACTGCTGTTGATAATCAACCATCGGTTGAAATTCACGTTTTGCAAGGTGAAAGACCTATGGCTCAAGATAATAAAACTATCGGACGATTCCACTTGGATAGCTTGCCACCAGCACAAAGAGGTGTACCACAAATCGAAGTAACTTTTGACATCGATGCCAATGGAATTTTGAGTGTTTCGGCTCGCGATAAAGGAACTGGAAAAGAGCAAAGTATTAGAATTGAGGCTTCTTCGGGACTTTCTGATGCCGATATTCAACGCATGAAAGACGAAGCTAAAGCCAACGAAGCCAAAGATAAAGCGGCTAAAGAGCGTATTGAAAAATTAAATGGAGCTGACAGCACTATTTTCCAAACCGAAAAACAATTGAAGGAATTTGGCGACAAAATTCCTGCCGACAAACGCAAACCAATTGAAGAAGCTCTTGAAAAATTAAAAGTTGCTCACAAAGCCGAAGATTTAGCAGGAATTGATACTGCAACCAGTGAATTGACTGCCAATTTCCAAGCTGCTTCGCAAGATATTTACAATGCTCAGCAAACTCAGGGTAATGCACAAGCTAACCCAAATCCAAACCAAAATCAACAACAATCAAATTCAGCTAACGATGTTACTGATGTTGATTTTGAGGAAGTTAAATAGTTTGGACAAAATTGGATTGCTAAAATTATTAGCATTTTCATAAAATAGCAAAAACCTGTCAAATTTGAGATTGACAGGTTTTTTTTATAAAATTTTTAATAAAAATGCAATATCTAAAAAACAAACACGTTTTTTGAGAAAATAACTACTATTAAAAAATAATTAAAAAAAGAAAAGCGATGAAAAAAATAATTTTAAGTCTTGCTATTTTATTAGTAGCAGCATTTACAGTAAATATAGCTGTAGCCCAAATAGGTATTCGTGGTGGAGTAGGTTTTGCTAACGTAAAATACACCAATGGCGATATCGAATTTCAACCTGATGCTAAAATTGGTTTGTCGGCAGGAATTTCTAAAGAAATTAAAGTTTTGGGTAAATTCTTAAAACTAGCTCCTGAGCTTATGTTCGATGTTAAAGGGACTAAAGGTGTTGAATCTGAATTACTTAACTCATATTATGGTGTTTCATACAACTATGTAGGGTTAGGTTTAGGTGCTAAAATAAATGTTCCTGTGTTGCCTATTTATGTTTTGGGACAGCCTTATTTCCAGTATTTAGTTAGTGGTCAGACTGTTATCAATCTTGATGGTGATGTAACTAGAACTAAAATTGATGATTTTGGCGACACTAAAAGAACAGAATTTGGTCTGAATTTAGGTTTAGGAGCTACTTTCAATGTAGGTCCACTTGGTTTGTTTTTGGAAGCTCGCTATGCTGTTCCAATGACTAAACTCGACGAAGCTACTACTGTTGATACTTATACTACTAACATCAAAAATAAATATTTTACTGTTTCACTAGGTCTTTTGATTGGTGGCAAATAATTTTTTTAAAAAATATAAAATAATTTTACCAACCCTGACATTTTTTTCTAAATTTGTCAGGGTTTTATTTTTGCTTAATAATTATAATTTAACAAAATTTAACCAAATGTAATTAGCAATTTTCTTGAGAATTTTGTAGATTTGCTAAAAATATTAGCATAATATTCTTAAACTATTCAATATTCTAAAATATAATAATATGAATCAGTACAATTCTATAAGTCCACGCCGTGTAGGCTTTGCCGATTATTGGTGGTTTATCGGTTCTTTAGTATTACTTTTAAATTGGTTGCCACTTTTTATAGCTGGCATGAAGACAAAAAAAGTAAAATGGATACTTTGGGGATTGTTTTATTTATTGCTAATTATCGGATTTTTTATAATCGCTTCGATTAATGACCAATACCCAAACAATCCTGTGGTGAACAGCCTTTTTGGAATTGCTTCAATGACTTTTTTTATTTCGTGGATAGTTTCTGTATTTCACACGTTTAGCATTAGAAAGGAATATCTGTATCATTTGTCGCAAATACCCGAAGAATTTGTACAAACTTCTCGTTTCGACCAGCGCACAGGTAGGCATATTAATATGATTCAGAGGAATTTAGGTAAGCATGGAAAAATTCTTGCTTCTATTGAAAACTTACGTAACAATATTGTAGAAGAACTCAAAAAAGCCGGAAAACAAAATTCGATGACCATTGAGCTTATGCCAATTGTAGATAGATATGTTTCTCAAACAGAAGAACTTACAGAGAAAGATGCAAAAATTGAACAACTTTTGCAAAATTCTAATATCAAAGAGATTGACTTCAAAATAAGAGAGTTGCGCAGAAAAATAGATAGAACAGGAAATGCTGAACTTATGCAGCAATACATGGATAGCATTTCGAGCTTGGAACAAAGCAAAAAATTGTTCCAAAATTTTGAAGACCAGCGTGAAGTAATTCGTTTGAAGTTAGAAGGTGCAGAGATAGACTTGAAAAAAATGAAAATGAATTTGCTCAATATGCAAAATTTAAGTTCGCAAGACCAAAGCAATGAGTATTTTAGAGATTTTGAAAATAAATCGCAAGAATTGACTTCTTATTTAGAATTATTGAAAGAATATAAGTAACTTAATAATTTAAATCATTGAAATTGATAACGTTTCTTTGCTTTATTTATTGATTTTCAATCAATTGCTGATAGTGAAATTAAATTATTATTGCACTTTAGAAGTTATTTCTCCATCTTTCATTTTTATGTGTAAAAAATCACCCGCTTTAATATTTTTTGACGAACTTACTATTTTGTCATTTTGATATATTAAAGCATAACCTCTTTTTATAATTTGCTCAGGATTAATTACTTCTAATATTTTTGAAAATATATTTATTTTATTGTTTTCTTTTTGTGTAGGAATTAAACAGATTTTTTTTAGTTTCCCCGAAATTTCATTTAGTTCTTCATGATTGTTTTTTAATTGATTGCTGGTAAGTTTGAATATTTGCTCTTCCGATTGCATTAAAATTCTTTTTTCGGTTGAAAATTTTTTGTTGCTCAAAACTGAAATTTGGCTTTTTTTTGCCAACAAATTGAATTTTTCTTGAGCAAAAGCTTTATTTATCTGTGCTTTTATTGCTTCTGTGTTAAATTTCAGATTTGTTTTTTGTGTCGAAAGCAAATTTTTGAGCAAAGGTTGCAATTGCGAATTTGCAGATTGCAAATTTGCTTTTTCTAAGGCAATTATTGAATCAAAGTTAGATTTAATTTTATCGAAATTTGTTTGAAGTTTTGAGTCAAAAAAAGCAAGTTGTTCGATTAGAAATTCGGCAACGGCAGTGGGCGTTTTTAATTTTTTGTGCGCCACCAAATCGGCTATGCTTTCATCTCGCTCGTGTCCGATTCCGGTGAGCACCGGAATTGGGAATTGCGCTATGTATGAGGCAATTAAATAACTATCGAAGCTACTCAATTCTTCTTTTGAACCGCCACCTCTAATTATTACTACTGCATCAAAAAAATCGATGTAATTAGCTATTTCGTCAAATGCTTCAGTTATTGAATTTTCGGATGTTTCGCCTTGCATATTTGCCTGAAATAGTTTAGTATAAAATACATAGCCATAAGAATTGGAGTTTAGTTGATTCATAAAATCGCCATAACCGGCTGCTGTTTCTGACGAAATTACAGCTATTTTTTGCGGCACGAGTGGCAATTCTAATTCTTTATTCATGTTGAAAATACCGTCTTCTTCAAGCTGTTTTATAATTTCTTGGCGGCGTTTTTCTTGATCGCCGAGCGTATAAGTTGGGTCTAAATCGGTGATATTAAGTGAGTAACCATAAACTTCGTGAAATTCAATACTAGCTAAAATAAGTATTTTCATTCCGGCTTTGAGTTCCTCATTTACCATCATTTTGAAATGATAGCGCAATTGTTGATAATGAAATGACCAAATGGTGGCACGAGTTTTAGCTATTGTTTTTCCTTGCTTATTTTTTTCTATCAGTTCTAAATAACAATGTCCTGCTTTACTATCCGATAATTGGCTTATTTCGGCTATAATCCAATATTTATCTTGAAAATTTCCGTAAAGAATGTCTTTTATTGCTTCGTGCAATTCGGATAATGTTAATCTATCGTTCATTTCATTCTATTGTTAGTCAATATTTTATAATTCTTTGAAATTCTTTTTCTTCGAATATTAATTTGCCTAAATTTAAGAAATTTTTATAAAGAAATAAAGTTTTATGAATTATTGTTTTTGAGTATTTTCTTTTTTTTAAGAGAAAGTAAACGTTGAAAGTTACAAAATTACCTGAATACCAAGCCTTAACCCAAATTTTTGAGCCTTGGGTTTATCTAAATGTGAAAGTCGCCAAATGGCGTCGAGCCTAAAAACTTTAAAAATATTCTCAATTCCTACACCCGCTTCATAATATGGCTTTCCAAGCTCGGAAAGACTTGATGGATAATCTATTACATTCAAATTTTTAGTTGAAATCCTTCCCATAACTCCTTTTGCGTAAATAACTTCTCTGAAATTTAATTTTCGAATAAGTGGTATTTTGTTGAAAAATATACCCTGAAAATGATGTTCTGCAAAAAGGGAAACAAATTCATCACTTGCAAATTCGTAGTAATTCATTAAATTGAAAGAATAGGGGTCAAAAATATAAGTTTCGCTGCCTTCGTGCAGGCGCAATAGAGGATAAGGCACTGTGCCACAGAGTTTTCCTACTTGTGCCGTATAAACTAATTCACCCAAAGTACCCAGAAAAAATTTGTGATGTACTTGAAATTGCATACTAAAAAATGGATATTCATTTTTCAATACATTTTTGGGCGAATAGGAAGCATTAAAAGTAAAAATTGGAAATTTTGAACCCATCGAGTAGCGCGAAAATTGGCTATTGATTGTTTTTTCGTTTCGTGCGTAACGAGCACTAAGATTGATGCCCGAATTGTTAATGTTTTCGAGCGTTTCTGTTGAATTAGTAAGCTTGAAAGGATGAACATACGAGGGATAAATAATTTTATTGGCAAACTCTAATTTATACGAAAAGCCTTTAAACCAATCACTTTTGAAAAGAATGCGAAAATCAGAAACCATCAGCAAATTTACATCAGGATTTTGGCTGAAAATGGTTGTCAAAATATTATCTTCCGATACCAATTCGTTGCTTTTGCTTAGCTGGAGCATATCGTATTTGTATGAAATATTGATGAATTGCCATTTATCATGATTTAATTTGTATTTTATTCCTGCACCGTATTTCAATTTTTCGTCTTTAAAACCGTAAGCTAGAAATCCAGAATACTCTATTTTTTTGCTAAAGTCATTGCTTGTTCTTATACCTAAATATAGTCTATTTCCTTCTATTTCGTTGTAACTATACAAAGTTGCATAAGGTCCAAATTCTATATTTTTTTTGATGAAATATCCTGTTGTTATGAAAGTTATAAAATTTACAATTCCTTTAAAGTTGGGCATATTTTTAATGGTATCTACCATATTATAAATCCCTAATTCCTTTTCAGTTAGTTTATTATGTCGTTTTTGTTGCCAGTATTCATCGTCTTTTTCGTCCGCATCTTTGTTCAAAACAATGTCGTTTGCAATGCCACCAGCGAAAAAATTATCGTTAAATTTGGCGTTTAATTCAATATTTCTACGAGAAGTTGTTTTGCGACCAAACAAACCTGTCGTTTTGTCAGTAAGATTAAAATCCATGAAAAGTTTATCTTCTTTCAAAAACCAAATAGAGTCGTTAATCAATTCAAATTCTTGATTGATAAGCACATCGTTCAAATAATTTAGGTTTGCATCTTTCGTAATTCGAGCTTCTATTTTTTGAATGGCAAAAGTGGTATCGTGCACCCACATATTGCCAGTAAAGGTGTATTCATGTTTGCGTTTAGGCTTGAAAGTCAGTTGGTAGCACCACTTATTTTTGATAAAAGCACTGTCAACTAAATAATAATCGTAAACCATTTGCGCTTGAATGGCAAGCGGCGAAACGAAAGGCTTTGAAGCAATGTCGATAAAATTTTGATACATATTTACATCGAGATACATGTGTCCCGTAAATTGTGCAATGCTCTCATTTTTAACTCCTGAACTTTTTGTTGCTTTAATAATTTCTTTCTGTTTTCGAGGATTTTCTTGATAATAAAAATCGGAAATGGCTTCGGTTATAAAAATAGGCAAATAGGTTTTTCCGGTTTCGACCGAAGTATCGGCATATTGAAAAATAAACTGGTAATTTTTAAAAATTCTGTCATCTTTGTATTCTTCTGTAAAATTATTAATGTCAAACTCCATTTTGTTGTAAAGTTCGAATTTTAAATTGCCCAATTTTTCGGGATTATTTCTTTTTTTGTTTTGAATAATTTTACGTAAGAGAATATTTGCAGGATTTTAGCCAGCATAAACTACAATTTCGTATAGTACATTGTCTTGTGGCTCCATTTCAATGGTTAATTCATTGTAGGAATTATAACTTACTGATATTGTTTTGTTTTCGTATCCAAGACATGAAATGAGCAAAGAATCAGCTTTTTCATCGGTTTCCAGAAAAAATACACCTTCAAAATCACTAACGGTTCCAATAGAAGTTCCTTCAAAAAGTAAATTGACAAATGGTATTTTTTCTTTGGTTTTACTGTCGATTATGCTTCCTCTAACTTTTGTTTTTTGCGCAAAACTGCCAAAAGTAGCTAAAATTAGGGTTAAAAATATAAAAATACGGGTCATAAAAGAATTTTTAATTTTGAGAAATTTCTTGATTAAGTAGAGTATAAAAATTGAGTTGCAAGATAATGTTTTAATTTTTTCTTAATGTTAATAAATGGTTTATTTTTTTTTATGATTTTCTACAATTTTTCTTTTTAAAAAAGCCAAATTTTCAGTTTATTTTATTTCTTTTGCATAAAATATTATTT
>DZBP01000075.1 GCA_022729915.1 Draconibacterium orientale
AAATTTTAATCAGAAATTTTTAAAAAAAGTGTCAATCACAAAATGAAAGATGCCGGTTTTTTTTGTGCAAAATAAATAATCATGGAAATCAAAAGAAAACATATTTATTCATTGTTCGCAACTCGTTGTATGCTATTCCTTTTTAGTGTGCTTTTTGCTCATACATCAAATCTTTTGGCACAAAATGATACATTGCTGCAAAAAAGAATGCTTCGCAACACCCTTGCTTCGAGTGCTTTAATTGCAGTGGGCAGTAGTTTGAGCGGTTCTACTATTGAGTACAATCTAAAAACAAACTTACGCAATGCAGTGGGCAATGAATTTGAGTTTGAAATAGAAAATCAATTACAATACGCACCTATCGTAGAGCTTTATTTAGCCGATATTTTAGGTGTAAAGGCACGCAACCATTGGTTCGACCAAACAAAATATCTTTTACTAGCCAATGCAAGCACCGCCGCAATTACACATTTGCTCAAAAGCTTAATTAACAAAGAACGCCCAAACGGATTTTCGTATTCGTTTCCTTCTGGGCATACTAGTTTTTCGTTTACCAATGCCGCTGTGCTACACAAAGAATTTCAAACAACAGCGCCTTGGTTTTCATACAGTGGATATTTATTTTCTACCACAACAGGCACAATGCGCATGGTAAATAACAAACATTGGTTCTCAGATGTTTTGGTAGGAGCAGGAATTGCTTTGCTAGTAACCGAAATTATTTACTATTACGAACCACTCAAAAACTTTAACCCTTTTCTTAAATCACAGAACATCACATTGCTTCCACAAATAAATGAATGGAGCTATGGCATCTATTTTTCGCATCAGTTCTAATACCAAACCGTTATCTTTTTAGGTAATTTCATGTAGAATATAAGAAAACAAATAAATGGGTCTTTGCGTCTTAGCGACTTTGCGTGAGATTTTATTTTCCAATTCATGAAAGCTATTTAGTATAAGTAGCATAACAGATAAAACTTGTAAACAATTTTATTTCAATGCAATATATTCGTATTTTGAGTTGAATGTTATAAAGAAAAGCTTTGCGAGAAAATAAAAATGTCAATTCTCGCAGAGCCAGTGCATCATTCTACTAATGTAAAATGGCAACGATAAGAAAAATAAAAAAACCTACAAAGAAAATAGTGGTATTAATTGGAGTATCAACATGTTCGTGAGCTTCAACTAGTAATTCTTCGGTAACTAAATACATCAACGCCGACAAACCAAATGCCAAAATATAAGTTAGTACCTCTTCGCTCAATACGCTCAGCATTACAGAACCCGACAGCGCACCCAAAACAAAGGTAATTGCCAAAATGCTAATGGCTTGCATTATTTTTGCATTGAGTATTTTTTCAGTTTTCAATTCCGTAGCCACTACCAAACCAAGAACCAGTATTTCGAGACTTAATGCCACACTCAGTAAAATACCTTCCGACTCGCCCGCTGCAAAACCTACGCCCAGCAATATTCCATCAATAAACAAATCGACTGCTATGCCTATAAGCAATGCCCAAGGAATAGCTACTGCACCAACGCTTGCCGTATTGTTTTGCAAAGCCGCTTTGTGTTTTTGTTCAGACAAATGGCTAAAATGCTTGATAACGAGCATAAGCAATAATCCTGCAAAAAATCCAACCGAAACACCTACTAAGTTTTCTCTGGCTACAATGTCAGGTAACAATTCAATGGCAACTACTGCAAAAATAACTCCTGCTGCCAAGTGCAGAATAAAACTTCGCAAATTACTTTTTACATTAAAAACGATGCCCACTATTCCACCTATCAACATGGTTACTAACGGAATGAGCGAAAAAAGAATGATTTGTTGTATGATTTCTGTTTTCATTAAATTAATTTATTGTTTTGAATTTTTTAGTTTATACTAAATTGTTTTAAAAACTTTGAAATTGAAATTTGTAATTATTTGATTTATAGTTTATAATTTTCAAATTAATTCATTTTCAAATTTTCAAATTAGTATAATTACAACAAATCTAATGGCAATATTATTCTATTAATGCACTGAATTATACTGCATAGTGATTTATTTTGAACTATAAACAAGAATTATACTTGGGTAGGAGGTGCTCTTAAATAATAGTAGTGATATGATAATTGCTTAATAGCTTGTTCTTTGTGAACAATAAAATAAGACTCGAACGCAATGGGTTTTGGTACAACGGGTAAAAATCCATGCGAACTTACTATATTAAAAACAAATTCGTGGATAGAGCAATGTTCGGGAGCTTTGTGAAAATGTGTAGTACCTATACAACTATCGTCGCACGATTCGGTGTGGTGATGTACCGTAACAGCATGAAAGTTTTGTATTATTTGTGGCACAAAAAAGCTTACAAACAACGTAACAATCAATACTATTTTTTTGTATTTTCTCACAACAATCTATTTTTTGTGCGTACTATCCGTTTCAAATGATTGCGTTTAAAAAGTTCTTGAAAGTGGCATCTTTAATATAATCTGCACATTACGCCCTGCTTCAGGAAGTTCAATCAAACGGTAAAAGCTCAAATGATTAAAATACTTTGTGTTAAATATGTTTTGTATTTGAACTGCAAAGTTAATCTTTATTTTAGATATTTTTATATCCGAACTAAAAGAAAAATTAAAAATAGTATGTCCTTTGGTAATAAGCTCATTGCGAGCAACTCTATTTTGCGAGGCAGTAATGTTTGAATTAAAATTCAAAATTGTATTTTCAAATACTTTAGTTGATTTATACAAATTATAACTAAGTTCGGCATAAATATTCAATGGAGGAGTGAATGGAATAGGATACTCTAAATCAGTAGCATAAATATATTCAGCAGAAGTAGTAAGATGGAGTTGTTCGATAGGTTTGTAAGCTATTAGCAATTCGCCACCAGTTCTAAAAGCTTCTGATTGAAGGTATTGATACACTTGTCCGGCATCAGCTTCGGCTATTTCGCTGCCATTGGGGTGCAAATAACTTCCTGTTGGGCTCAAATAAATAAAATTTGGGAAGTAATTGACAAATCCACTGAGTTCAACTTGCAACTTTTCGTTAGAAAAGTACATTCCTGCATCAAATTGGTACGAATATTCCGACGTAATACTATTTTCGCCAACTTCGTACCTAAACGAGCCGTGATGAATACCGTTTGCAGATAGTTCGGCAGCATTGGGCATACGAAAACTCTTGCCTATATTGGTTTTTAGGTTTAGTTTTTCCGAAAAAGTGTAGGTTAATCCCACTGCCCAACTTACATCATAAAATTTTGCTACAAATTGATTGCTTTTAAAATTTTGGGCATAAACAGAATAAAATTTATCTATATTGGTTTGTCCATAATCAAAACGTAATCCGCTACTAAGCATCATTTTGTTTGTAACTCGATAGTTGTCGAAAACAAAGTAACCTAAAGCACTTCTTTTGTATTCGGGCAGCAGAAAGATGTATCCACCAATAGCATTTAATTGATGCTGAGCCGAAAAACCTGTTTCAAACTCGTTGCGTTCTGTTTGATGTTTGTACTTAATATCCGATGAAATGGAATTCAACCGAAGTTCAAGCTCAAGATTTGGATTTAACTCAGGTGCTTCTTGATTGGGGTAATGTGTATGAAAAAGCGACCATTCTTGTCTGAAGTTGTTTTGAAAGCCAAAGGAAAATTCAATAGCTCCCTGTTCGAGGTACAATTTAGAATTGTTTATGATTTTCAGATGGTTTACCATTTGATATGGCAAATCAATATTTCTATTATCGCCATCAACCAATAGCTTACTTGCCGAAGGAATTCCATGCGAACCCGGGAAGAACCCGTTTTTGCTATTTACATTGCTAATGGTGAGCGTATTTTTGTATTGCGATTTCAAAACACCTATTGTAAACGAAAAGTCCATTTCTTTTCCGGCAGTATTTTTTAGGCTATTGTTGTAAATAGGAAGCCTGTATCTGTTGTAAAAAAAACTATCTGCCGGCACTTTGTAATCGCCAAAGTCAGCCTGTGTAAATCTAAAATTATAAAACCAATCCTCTCGTCGATATTTTAAACCTACCGATGCTCCTCCGTAATTATTAATGCTTTTAAACAAAACTTGTGCATTTGCAAGTAGCGTGCGTTTTTGTACTATCGAATTGGGATTTATTTGAATAACCCCACCAATGGCATCGCTACCATAAATGAGCGAAGCCGGACCTTTAATTATTTCAATTTTTTCGATGCCAAATTGGTCTATTTCCAATCCATGGTCTGCACCCCATTGTTGTCCTTCTTGTTTTACGCCATTTTCGGCTACGGCTACTCTATTGAAGCTCAATCCTCTAATTACTGGTTTTGAAAACCCTTGCCCAACATCTATCGAGGAGATTCCGGGCAATCGTTCTATGCTTTTTATTAGATTGCTGCTTACATTTTGTTGAATAAATTCGTCATCTACTATTTCAACCGAAAGAGTCTTTTCTTGTTTTTGTTGTTTGGTAGAATTTCCTTTTATTACAACCTCTTCGATATCAACATTATCAGGTTGCATCATAAATTGGCAAAGGGTGTCTTTATCTACAATTTTTACTAAGTTATAATGCACACATTTAAAACCTAAATAACTGATATGCAAATGATATTCGCCCGATGGAATATCGTTAAAAATAAACTGCCCATCTTTATCGGAAAGAGCACTTTTTTGCAGTTCGTGTATTGCAATGCTTGCGCCAGTCAAAGGCTTCTGTGAATTGTCGGTTACTTTGCCTTTAATCGAGTAATTTGTTTGACTAAATAGATTCAAACTTAAAATTACCGAAACAAACAATAGTATCTTTTTCATTTTCTAGGGGGTGTTGCTTTTTTATTAGGAATGTGATTTTACAATGCAAAATTAAGCTCAATACCTAATAGTTTTGAAGTTTTTAATTTACAAAATAGATTGTCTCGTGTATTTTTTTTTTTTTTTTTTTTTTTTAGCTTTTATTGGCAAGTTGTCCGCAAGCAGCATCAATGTCTTTTCCTTTGCTGCGGCGCACATTCACTATCAGATTTTTACTTTCCAGAAAATCGGCAAACTTATTCATATACTCATTATCAGTGCCTTCAAATTCAGAATCTGTTGCATTAAACTCTATTAAGTTGATTTTGCAAGGTGCAATTTTGGAAAATTTAGCTAGTTTTTTTGCATCAGCTAAACTATCGTTTACGCCTTTGAGCATCAAATATTCGTAAGTAATGCGTTTGCCAGTTTTTTTGTGAAAATAAGTAATGGCATCAGAAAGCAACTCTAAGTCTTGAGTTTTATTTATGGGCATCAATTCACTGCGCTTGCTATTAATGGCTGTATGCAACGAAATAGCCAGTTCAAATTTAATATCATCGTCGGCAAGTCGCTTAATATTTTTGATAATGCCCGAAGTAGAAACGGTAATACGTTGAGGCGACATAGCCAATCCCTCCTCTGAAGTAATGTATTCGATGGATTTCAAAACATTTTCGTAGTTGAGCAAGGGTTCGCCCATGCCCATATACACAATGTTTGTAAGTTTGTGTCCGTATTCCCTGAATGATTGTTTGTTAACCCAAGCTACTTGGTCGAAGATTTCGGCAACTGTTAAATTGCGTTGCATTTTAAGTTTTCCGGTAGCGCAAAAAGCACAAGCTAAATTACAACCCACTTGCGACGATACGCAAACCGTAGTGCGGCTTCGCGAAGGAATCAAAACACTCTCAATCACATTGCCATCGTGTAGTTTAAAAGCTGTTTTGATAGTTCCATCAGAGCTTTTTTGACTTGTAATGGGAACAAGGGTTTGAAATTCGAAATGCTCAGCCAATAAAGTACGAATTTTGAGCGAAATATTGGTCATTTCGTCAAAGCTAGTAACTGCTTTTTTCCAAATCCATTCATTAATTTGCTTTGCTCTAAAAGCTTTTTCTCCATTTTGAATCAAAAACTCGGCTATATCTTGGGCACTTACTGTGCGTATTTCTTTTTTTTCGTGCATTTTATTGTTTTTATGCAGTTTCTATCAACGAGTAATAATCAAAAGTACTGTAAATAGATTCGCGGCTACAGGTTTGATTTACTTCGTATTCGCCAATAGATGTGAGCAAAGTAAAATTAACTCTTTGTTTTTCGTTCTTCTTATCGTGCTGCATCAATTCATGCAAAATATCGTATTCGTATTTTTCGATTGTAAGACGACCAAAAATTTTAATAATAAAATTAACTACCTCATTGAGTTGACTCAATGGCAAGGCGTTTTTCTTATATGAAAGATGCATTTCGCAAATAAGCCCTTGTGCAACAGCCATTCCGTGCGAAATAGGCATTTTTTTAGTATTATTGAAATACGATTCGAAGGCATGACCAATGGTATGTCCAAAATTTAATGCTTTGCGAACGTGAACTTCTCTAAAATCGGCTTGAACAAAATCATTTTTTATGAAAATAGATTTGGAAACTTGTTTTTGTAAATTTTCAAAATCTATGTTGGTAATATCCAATTCTTGTATTTTTTTCCAATGCGAAGCACTGTAAATAAGCGAATGTTTTATCATTTCGGCAAAACCTGCAAGTAAATGCTCTTTGTTAAGCGTTTTAAGAAACGCATAATTTACAATTACATAATCAGGAGTTTTGAACAAACCGATTTCGTTTTTTAAGCCTAATAAATTGATACCCAACTTTCCACCAATAGAAGCATCTACCTGCGAAAGTAAAGTAGTAGGAATATTCATAAAACTAATGCCCCGTTTAAAAGTAGCAGCAGCAAAGCCGCCCAAATCACCAATCATTCCACCACCCAAATTAATAACAAGCGAGTGTCGGTCGGCTCCATTTTGGCTCAATTGTTCCCAAATTTTCACAAGAGATTCTGAATTTTTATGTGCTTCGCCTTGCCCTATAACTATAACATGTGCTTGCGAAATGGCTGGAATATCAATAATTACTGGCAAACAGAGTTTATTTGTATTCTCATCTACAACGATAAAAATTTTTCTTTCAGAAAATTGTTCTAAAACATGCTCTATGTCAGCTTTTAAATTGTCTGAAATAATTATTTTTGACCCCAATGAAGAAATTTGCATTTGTCGTTTTTTTTATAGAAAAATGTACTAAAAATATCTTTTTTCAACTATTTAGAATGATAGCTACTTTATGGTTTGTTGGTGTTTAATTTCAATTTATGTTATTTATATTCAAAACAATAAAAGAATTAAACGCAACAAAATTAAATGTAAACATACTAAAAATTCTAAATTAATCCTAATAAAATTAAAATAAATAATTTTACAATTAAAAACCAATAAAAAATGATTTCTTTTGAAAACACCGAAATTGCTTTTCGACGTAAGAGTAAATTTCAATTAAAAAAAGCTTATTTATTGTTTAAAATTATTGCAAGCAGTAATTTAGTAAAAGTTAGCCAAAAGCTTGTATTGTTGGCTACTAAGCTGCATATTCCTATCAAATGGGCTATAAAACCTACTATCTATTCGCATTTTTGCGGAGGCGAAACCATAGAAGAAAGCTTGCCAACTATTCAAGACTTAGAAAAATACAACGTAAAAGGGATTTTGGATTATTCGGTTGAGGGAAAAGAATCGGAAGAGGATATCAAAGCGGCGCTTGAAGAAACTCTCAAAACAATTAAAAATGCTAAAGATTCTGGCAATACGCCTTTTGCTGTGTTCAAACCTACTGCTTTTACTTCGCATCATATTTTAAAGGTAGTAAGCGAAGGCAAAGCCTTAACTCCCGACGAAGAGAAAGAAGCTCAAAAGTTTAGAGACCGTGTGAATATTTTGTGCAGTGAGGCATATCATTTAGATATTCCAATTCTAATTGACGCTGAAGATGTTTGGTTTCAAAAATTTATTGACGACACGGTAAACAGTATGATGGCGCTTTACAACAAAGAAAAAGCCATTGTTTTCAATACTTTTCAAATGTATCGTGTTGATAGATTGGCGTTTTTGAAAGAGTCGTATGAAATGGCTGTTGCCGGAAATTATTTTTTAGGTGCTAAATTTGTGCGTGGCGCATACATGGAAAAAGAGCGCGAACGTGCCAAAGAAGGTGGTTACCCTGACCCTATTCAGCTTACAAAAGAAGCTACTGACAACGATTTCAATGCTGCGCTAAAGTTTTCTATCGACCACATCGACCGCATTTATATTTTCAATGGTACGCACAATGAGTACAGTAGTCAATATTTGCGCCAGTTGATGGAAGAAAAAGGGATTGCGAAAAATGACCCAAGAGTATATTTTTCACAACTTTATGGCATGAGCGACCACATCTCGTTCAACTTGGGTTATGCTGGCTACAATGTTGCAAAATATGTTCCTTATGGTCCGGTAAAGCATGTTTTGCCTTATCTTTTCAGACGCGCTGAGGAAAATACTTCGGCAAAAGGACAAACCGGTAGAGAGCTTAGTTTAATTCTTACCGAAATGGAAAGACGCAAAAGACTTCCGGCTGTTATTCGTTAATTAATAAGTAGTGAGCCAAATTAAATTGTATGTTTCATTTTGCCAAGTGCTTAAATCTATTTCAATACAAAAAGGCTTGCTCAAATAAAAATAACACTGGTGCTTAAATTTGAATTATGAGTTATGAATTTTTCAAGAATTTGTAATTCATAATTCTCATTTTCCACCATAAAAAGGATCTCCAGCTCGCCATGATTTTACAGCATTGCGCCAACTTGCCGAATAGACATTGCTTCGTAAAAGTTCAAAGTGGTTAGTCGTAAATTGATGGTCGCGCTTGTAAAATGTAAAAGCAAGGGTTTCAGAATTTTGAACATTGCCGTAAATCCATTTTTCTTTCAAATGATTTTTTTGAATTACTTTGGGTGGTCCGTAAATAATATAAATCATGCCTCTATCGGTACGCCAACCTTCGGTGTAAGAAATGAAATAATTGTTTGCTAGCACCACACGAGTGTAGAAAATCTTAATCAATTCGCGCGCTTTCACTTTATCGCCTTGCGCAACACTAAGCCAAAATTTATCAAGGGCATATTTTTTATTGGTTACGTTCGACAATTTATTAAATTCTTGCTCCGAAAGAAGGTATTTTAGCGGTGCAAGCATATCGTCGCTTGTTTTGATGCGCGGATAGTATTTGTTATGAAACGTAAAAAGCGTAAGCCCATTGTGTGTTGCAGTATCTTTAGAATAACGGTACATTCCGGGCAATTGCTGCATTAATAAATTATTAGCACGAGCATTTAACTTAAAAACAGTATCC
This sequence comes from Draconibacterium orientale, assembly GCA_022729915.1. Taxonomy (GTDB): domain Bacteria; phylum Bacteroidota; class Bacteroidia; order Bacteroidales; family JAIFNL01; genus JAIFNL01. Next base: position 9,238 of record DZBP01000075.1, read on the forward strand.
GCTTTGGTGCTAACATACTCTGGCTGAGTTATTGATGCTGGAGGACGTGGTAATGCAAAAGAATAATCGAAATATTCAACGAACATTACGGAGTCTTGCAGAAAATGTTCTTGAATTTTGAAATATTCATTTTTGAAAAAATAGTTTTTAAAAGCCGGATATTTAGTGTAATCGAGTGAAAGCAAATAGTTTTGCTCGGTATTTCTTGTTGCTGGCTCTATGTCGAGGTATGAAACCGTATGCTTGTGTTTCAATAAATCGTTGTAAATAACATGAAGCGAGTATTTTACATCGGGTTCAGTTTCAATGGTCATTTGCGCCATAAAAACGTTTTCATAATTTTTGAGCACCACATCAAAATCAAATACAAGGGTATCAACCAATGTACGAGTTTCATTTTCAACTTTATATAAATTTAACCCAAATTGCACTTTCCCTTTGTTTATTTTCTCAGGATTGGCATCGTTCATTAATATTTCTGACTTATATATTTTAGCAAAAATAACGGTTTTTTTATTGTCGTACCTCGATACTTGGTAACTTGGGTGGAGCGAATTTATAGTAGGATTGTAGATTGATGCAACATTGGTCATTCCGTTTTCGGGCACTTGCGTTTGAACATAATAAGGCAAACAAGAATTAGCAATGACTAACGCTCCTAAAAGTACAAATATCCTATTTAAATAACTCAATTTCATTGAAATAAACAGCACTTGTCTGATTTTTATTAAAAAATTAAAAAACAACTACAACCATTTCTTTTATTTAGCAAATTGCTTTGTTTACTACAAAAAAATAAAGCTAAATAAACACCAGTTCTATTTTATTTGGAGTAAATACTTTAATAATCAAAATAAATTTTAAGCACATAGCAAAATATAATACACAATTAAATTTGGTTCTCTATTTATTTACTTTTTGATAACAATATTTTCGGGTATTACGACGGTTTGAAAAGCACTGTCAATCGTTACATTAACAAAAATAGGTTCAACTTTTGCCGGAACAGCTAGGTTTTTTGAATAAACAAATATTGTATATTCCCCTTTTTGCAAATTTTTGAATACAAAACTTCCGTCGTAATTTGTTCTAAAACGATCGCTATAAACCTCATCATCGCCATAAATAATGTAAACATCTTCTTCTGGAGCATAATATTCTTTTAGCAGATGCATCATGTCGGCATTATAATCAAGTACATAAACTTTTCCGCGTATTTCGCTTGTACCGCCCTCACCTTCTTCTTTTTCGCAGCTCATAAAACTAACTGCAACCAATAATAAAATGATAAATTTTTTAAACATGTTTAAATAATTTTCAATTTTTTATAAAATAATGCTTTACAAAAATAGTATTTCTTATTCAATAAAAAAACAATAATTGGTTTAAAAATACTTTATAGGGCACAAACAGTGAAAAGTCAACTATAAGTGAACCTATATTCTTTTGATTTTCATGTTTTTAAAAGCATTAGAAATTTTATTTATTTTTATATGCGAATACTAATTAAAAAGGTGTTTTTTTACGCAAAGTTGTAATCGATTGAAATATAAAACTTTGCGATTTGAAGTCTTTGCCTGATTTCTTTGTTTTTTCACTTTTTCATATTACTCTAATTAATTGTACTTTAAATGCTTTTTTGGTATGGCAATCTTAAAAAAAGAATGGCAATTCATAGTTAGCCTTTGCGCAACTAAATTATGCTCGTGCAAGACCTCATTTTTGCAATGGCAATCTTAAAAAATTGTATGCTAATTGTAAAAAATTGTATGGCACGCTCAAAAAGGTTTATGGCAAGGTGAAAAAATTGTATGGCACACTGTTTTAGCAAAATAACCATTATACCATCAAAAAAAACGGCTGTGCCAGTAAAATAATCCAGTTTGCCATCAAATTAAAAATGAGCAGCAAGTTTAAGACTTTCTATCGTCCCCGACTAGGGACATGTTTTTAATGATTAACGTTTTAACGATGAACGATGAATGTTTTTTTTTGAAAAAAATAAATAAGCTATGACTACTCAACAGGAATAAATATTTTGTTGAAAAATAAAAATTGATTACTTTAGCACTTTATAAAATTAAGCACCAATGCTATATTATTTGAAGCAATTTTTTTTGTAATCAAATTAACTTTAAGCATTTGGCAAAATAAATGATACAATTAAATTTCGTTTACAACTTACAAATTGGATATTCATTTTTTTCAACTGAAAGAATCAACCCCATGCTTTATGAAACCTTTTGAAAGTGAGCCAATACGAGATATAATCCTAAAACAAAGCGAAGGTGTGTTTTCAAAACCACTAAAACTTTGGGAGCCTGAAGCGAGTAGTTATTTAAGTCTATTGTTTACGCCTGTTTTTGGTGCTCTTTTGCACGCCAGTAATTGGAACAGACTTAAAAACAACGAATTGGTTATTCTCAATTTTGCTTCAATCGTTGGGTATTTTATCCTGATGTCAGCCGTAAATAGTTTTGCAACTTACTTGTTGTACTATTATGCACTAGAAATATACTTCAATTTTAAACAGAGTCTTTTTATTTTTAGTCATTTAGCACTCTGGTTTGCTTGGCACTACTTTTTGGCTTCTCAGCAAATAAAATTGGTAAAAGAACAAAAAATAGTTTACAAAAAACGCAACTTGTGGATACCTATTTTAATAATTGTGGGTATTCCAATGTTGTTTGCAATTGCTTTTGTTATTTGGCTTACTACTGTTGTATTTTAAGCACCAGTGCTTTTTTAATTGGAGCAAATCTTTTTGTAATCAAATTGTTTTTAAGTGCTTAGTAAAATAAAATAGACAATTGGATTTGGTTCACTACATAAATAAATATAATTGTTGCAAGGTAACAGTAAACGTTTTGCAAAAAAAAATTGATTGAATGGAAAAATTTGACATAATTGTAATCGGAAGCGGACCAGCGGGTTTTGCAGCAGCTATGCGCGCAGTAGATTTTGAACAGAAAGTGTGCATCATAGAAAAAAACGAAATAGGAGGTTCGGGAGTAATGCACGGAGCTTTAACTTCAAAAACCATGTGGGAACTTTCGTCAGATTATGCCGTAGCTACCAATACTACAAGAGGTTATCACTCATTGGGCATCAAAGTAGATTACAACGAAGTGCGCAAAACAATCATTCAGGCAGCCAAAGAAAAACAATATCAAATACTTTCGCAAATAGAAACATTTTCGCCCAACAAGCGCGAAAAAGGTTCTATTACTTTGCTTTATGGTTCGGCACGCTTTGTAAACAAAAATACAATAGAAATAAAATCGGCTCAATATGAAATCACTCAAATCTGGGGCGAAAACATAATTGTAGCCACAGGTTCAAAACCGCGCGAATATCCCGATTTACCAACCGATCAAGAACGGATTATCGATTCTGATGGTATTTTAAATCTAAAAAAATTCCCCGAACGCTTACTTATCATTGGTTCGGGAATTATTGGTTGCGAGTTTGCCACTATTTTTTCCAATTTCAAACAAACCGAAGTGCACTTGCTCGACCGCACCAATAGAGTTTTGCCCTATGAAGACGACGATGTGAGCGATTTTGTATCGAAAAACTTAGAGAAAAACGGAGTTAAGATTCACTATACTGCCAGCTTGCGAAGTGTTCGCAAAAAAGATGACGCGCTAGAAATCGTTTTGGATTATACTGATGGGCACAGCAAAGTATTTGAGGTGGACACAGCTCTGATAGCAATAGGTCGTGTACCAAATACTGAGGGTTTGGACTTGCACAATGCCGGAATTATTCCTTGCCAGCGTGGATTTGTACGAATAGACAATACCTGTACTGCCAAAAACGAGCACAATATTAGCAATATTTACGCAGCGGGCGACATTGCCGGAAATGCACAATTGGTAAGTGTAGCGGAGCTTGAAGGCAGATATGCTGCCAAATCGATAGTGCGCACTACGCACAATCCGCTCGATTATTCGAATATGTCCACACTCATGTTTTTTAAACCCGAAGTGGCAGCCGTAGGAATGAACGAAAAAATGCTTCGTCAGCAAAAGATTCCTTACAAAATGGCTTGGTACTCAAATGCTATGGTAAATAGAACTATTGCCATGCGAAGTACAACGGGTTTTATAAAAATAATGATTAGCGACGATGCCGAACAACGTATTTTGGGAATGAGAGCTGCCGGACCTCAAGCTTCGGCTTTTATTGCTTCAATAGCTCATTTCATCAATCAAGGAAACATGCTAAAAGACGTAATGCAAACCATTCACCCTCACCCAAGTGTAACGGAAGGTATTCAAGAATGCTTGCGGTTGTTTGAAAACAAATCCATTTTCAAACCCGAAGCTTTTCCTGATTATATACGAGTGCGCAGTTGGTCGCCCAACGATGAGGTTAATTAAATTATACTGCAAACAGTTATTATTTTAACTTTTATTACTATGTAATTGCTTATTAATTAAAACTTTGCCAAAGTTTAGAACTTTGGCAAAGTTGCCGTTTGCAATATAGCACCTTAATCGTAGAGCAAACACTCGTCGGCAAAGCTCAGAAATGTATTTCCTGAGAGAATAAAGTGGTCGATGAGTGTAATGTCGAAAAGTTTTAACGCTTTTTTTATTTGTTGGGTTATTGATAAATCGGCGTTGCTTACTTGCAAGTTGCCCGAAGGGTGATTGTGTGCCAAAATAACCGAAATAGCATTGTTTTCGAGAGCTTTTCGAGCAATAAGTCGCACATCGGCACTGGTAGAAGTAATGCCTCCTTGTCCTATTTTATAATGAGCAATTACTTTTTTAGCATTGTTGAGTAGCACAATCCAAAACTCTTCGTGCGGCAAATCGGAAAGTAAAGGGCTAAGGTACTCAAAAGCCAATTGACTGCTGTCGAGCAACGGGCGTTGTAAATTTTCGGAAAGTTTGCGGCGCCTGCCCAATTCCATTGCTGCGATAATGGTTATGGCTTTGGCTTCGCCTATGCCTACAAACGACGATATAAGTTGCTCTATACTAAGCTTCCCAAGTTCTTGAAGGTTGTTTTGTACCGAATGTAAAATGCGCTTAGATAGTGCCACGGCGGTTTCGTTTCTACTGCCTGAGCCTATCAGAATTGCCAACAATTCGGCATCACTCAGGCTCAAAACGCCTTTGGATAAAAGCTTTTCGCGTGGTCTGTCGTCTATCGCCCACTCTTTTATGGTTAGATTTGTTGTTTCCATTAAAAAAAATACTTCATAAAATTGATATACTAATTTGAAAATTTGAAAATGAATTAATTTGAAAATTTGAAAATGAATTAATTTGAAAATTTGAAAATTTGAAAATTTGAAAATGAATTAATTTGAAAATTATAAACTATAAATCAAATAATTACAAATTTCAATTTCAAAGTTTTTAAAACAATTTAGTATAACTTTCCGGTTCAAATATCAGTACAAAATTAGTAAAAAAAGAGAAAAGAGAAAAGAGAAAAGAGGAAAGATAAAAGATAAAAGATAAAAGATAAAAGATAAAAGATAAAAGATAAAAG
>DZBP01000271.1 GCA_022729915.1 Draconibacterium orientale
AATCTTTTCCGATAAAAAAATAACAAAAATAGTGCTTCGCTACAAAACTATATTAAATTAATATTAAAATTAATTTCATACCAGAATAAACAATTTATTGAAAATTAGTAAGTAAAAAATAATATTTGCTTTCATTTTATTACAATAAACAACTTTTTTCAATTAAATTAAAAATAAAATTTGTTTATATAGAATAAATATGTTTCTTTTGGCAATTAAAATGTACTATTAAAAAAAAACTCTTTTTAACAATTTAGTACGAAAAATAGAATAACATTACAACATATTAAATTTATAAAACAATAAAATATTATCAATAAATGTGTTCAATTTTAGGAGTATTTGAAAGCAAAGAAGATGCAAGTTTGTTGCGCGAGCAAGCATTGGATATGTCGCGCAGAATGCGCCATCGCGGACCAGACTGGTCAGGAATTTTCTCAAATTCAAAAGCAATTTTGGCTCACGAACGACTTTCGATTGTAGATGTAGTTAATGGTGCACAACCGTTGTATTCTACTGATAAACAGATAGTTCTTGGTGTAAATGGTGAGATTTACAATCATATAGAAATCAGAAATAGTTTGGATTATAATTTCACAACTAACTCAGACTGCGAAGTAATTATTCCTTTATATAAGGAGAAAGGTGTTAATTTTTTGAATGAACTTAATGGCATTTTTGCTTTTGCGCTTTATGACCAATCAGACAATAGCTATCTTATTGCTAGAGACCCAATTGGAGTAATTCCATTGTATTACGGACGTGATGAAAATGGCGTTTTATTTGTAGCTTCTGAAATGAAAGCGTTGGTAAAATATTGCAACCAAATAGAGGATTTTCCTCCCGGACATTACTGGCACAGCAAAACCGGAAAAATAGAGCCTTATTATACTAAAAACTGGTTTGAATACAGCAATGTAAAAGATAATCCAACGGATATTCAAAGCATTCAAAAAGGATTGGAAGCCGCTGTTCACCGTCAATTGATGTCTGATGTGCCTTATGGCGTGTTACTTTCGGGTGGATTGGATTCGTCAGTTATTTCGGCAATAGCCAAAAAATTTGCTGCCAAACGCATCGAATCGAACGACACAAAAGAAGCTTGGTGGCCTCAATTGCACAGTTTTGCTGTGGGCTTGAAAGATTCTCCAGACTTAGTTGCCGCCCGCAAAGTTGCCGAACACATCGGAACGGTTCACCACGAAATCAATTTTACTGTTCAAGAAGGTTTCGATGCTTTGCGAGATGTAATTTATCACTTGGAAACTTACGATGTAACAACTGTAAGAGCCAGTACTCCAATGTATTTGATGGCTAGAGTTATAAAATCGATGGGTATAAAAATGGTACTCAGCGGCGAAGGTGCCGACGAAATTTTTGGTGGTTACTTATACTTCCACAAAGCACCAAATGCCGATGAATTGCACAAAGAAACAGTACGAAAAATTAAGCAACTCTATAAATATGACTGCCTTAGAAGCAACAAATCAATGGCTGCTTGGGGAGTAGAAAGCAGAGTTCCATTTTTGGATTTAGAGTTTTTGGATATTGCCATGAATTTGAATCCGGAAGACAAATTGCCAAGCAAATACAAAATTGAAAAACACATTTTGCGCAAAGCTTTTGAAGATTACTTGCCCGAAAGTGTTGTTTGGCGACAAAAAGAACAATTTTCAGATGGCGTAGGTTATTCATGGATAGATGGTTTGAAAGCAAAAGCTGAACAAGAAGTTAGTGCTCAACAAATGGAAAATGCGAAATACCGCTTTCCGATAAACACACCTCAAACCAAAGAGGAATACCTTTACAGGTCTATTTTTTCGGAACTTTTCCCCAAAGACGATGCCGTGAAATGTGTTGCTTATCAAGCTTCTGTGGCTTGCAGCACGCCAATTGTTTTTGAATGGGACAAATCGCTCAAAGAAATTATCGACCCATCGGGTAGAGCTGTGAAAAGTGTACATGCTCAAAGCTATTAGTTTAAAAAAAAGGTGAAATTGTGTATTATTTTTGACACAATTTCACCAAATTAAGTGAAATATCAGAAATAAAAGAAAAAAATATCTTTTTTTAGTTATATGCATATAAATAATTTAATCTTCCAAATTTATTCATAATACAATCAATTACAGCCAGATAGCATTATAATATACTCAATTATTAAATCTTCTACACTTATTTTTTCTTTTTTTCATAAAAAAATATTATTTTTACAGAATTGAAAACAATGCGCAAAGCAAATTAACTACATCAAAACTTAATATTTATAAAACATGAAAAAAATTAGTCTATATTTAACATTCTTTGCATTTATAAATTTTGCATTTTCTGGCGATAATCCTGCTTATATGCTTTACAACCAAAAAGGAAAAGAAGCTGATTATCAAAAGATGATGAAAGATTTAGAAACAGCCGACATTGTCTTTTTTGGCGAATTACATACCGACCCAATTTCGCATTGGCTTCAGTTAGAAATAACAAAGGGACTTTTTGAAACTAAAAAGCAAGACCTTATAATTGGCGCAGAAATGTTTGAAACCGATAACCAACTACTTTTAGACGAATATTTAAAAGGATACTACGACGATAAAAAATTTGAAGCCGAAGTGAAGCTTTGGGGAAACTACAAAACTGATTATAAGCCTGTTATAGAGTTTGCAAAAGAAAAAGGTTTACGCTATATTGGCACAAATATCCCTCGCCGATACGCTTCTATGGTACACAAAGGAGGTTTTGAAAGTTTAGCACAACTTAGCGCTGATGCAAAAGCATTATTTTCACCCGACATGGAAAAATATTATGACAAAGATGTAAAATGCTATGTGGAAATGATGAATATGAGCGGCATGGGTGGACATGTCAACGAAAATTTTCCTAAAGCTCAAGCAGCAAAAGATGCAACTATGGCGCATTTTATTTTAAGAAATTGGGAAAAAGGTAAGCTTTTTATCCATTTTGATGGTGCTTACCACTCAGATAATTACGAAGGAATTGTTTGGTGGATAAATAAATTGAAACCCGGTTTGAATATCAAAACCATAAGTACTGTTTACCAAAAAAATGTAACAGAACTTGAAGAAACGAACTTAAACAGAGCTGATTATATAGTTGTAGTTCCTGAAAATATGACTCAAACTAACAGATAAATTAAATCTGAATATCTCGAAAAACTTTAGAATTAGTTATTGAATCTAACGAATTGATTTTTAATATTTTTTGATTTTTACATAATACAAATTAATTCTAAATTCAATATTTTTCTTCTATAACTCATTAAAAACAGAACTTTGTCAAAATTTGGAATTTTGGCAAAGTTACTACTTTTAGTATTTTGTTATAAATAATACTGATGAAAGTACACAATTAAAAATTGAAAAAGGTTTAAGAATTGAAAACGTAAAAACTTTTTAAATTTGAACCTCGTTTTTTAGATGTTTTTTATTGAATCTTCAAAGAAAATAAAACCTTTTCAATTTGTTTTTTTTGCTAAAACAACAAATAATTAACATTCTTTGAATAGAAATTAAATAATTATAGAATGTTCTAAAAAAAAAATGTGTTATGAAAAAAATTTTTTTTTTCCTTTTGACATTCATTCAATTGCTTTTTAGTTCA
>DZBP01000076.1 GCA_022729915.1 Draconibacterium orientale
ACCTTCGCCACTTTTATGAAAACAGTTGCTTCATTGATTAGCTCTTCTTTGCCGCCTATCACCTCATCTATTAGAACAATAGAACTTGCAAGAGTCTGAGAACTAATGTATTCTTTGAAATTTTCAACCGCTTGGTTTACATATTCGTGTTTTTGAATTTGTAAATTGATTTTATCGGTTACTTCAAAACCACTGTCTTTGCGCAAGTTTTGAATTTTGTTGATAAACTCGCGTGCAATGCCTTCGTGCTTCAATTCTTCGCTTATAGTAACGTCCAAAGCTACGGTTATATTGCCTTCTGTGGCAACTGTCCAGCCCGGAATGTCTTGCGAAGTGATTTCAACATCTTCCAAAGTGAGTAACACATTTTCGCCTGCCGACTCGAACGAGAATTGTTTTTCGCGCTCAATATTTGCAATATCGGTTTGTGTAAATACGCTCAAAGCTGCCGAAATGGCTTTCATGTGTTTGCCGTATTTTTTGCCCAAAGTTTTGAAATTCGGTTTTATTTTCTTAACCAAAATACCTGCTGCATCGTTCAAGTATTCAATGGCTTTTACATTTATTTCGGTCAAGATAATGTCTTTTACCGATTCTATATTTTGTTCCAATTCTTGAGTTAAAACCGGAATCATTATTTTTTGAAGCGGTTGGCGCACTTTTAAGTTTTCTTTGCGGCGCAAACCCAAAGTCATCGACGAGATTTTTTGAGCCAATGCCATTCTTTCTTCCAATTCGGCATTGATTAAGGTCTCATCTACTTTTGGGAAAAGCGTTAAATGAACCGATTGAATCGTTTCTTTTCCGGTAGTTTTGTTCAAATCAGAGAATAATACATCGGTATAGAAAGGCGCAATAGGCGCAGCTAACTTGCTAACTGTAAGCAAACAAGTATAAAGCGTTTGATAAGCTGCTTGTTTGTCTTTGTTTATTTCGCCGCCCCAAAAACGTTTGCGATTCAAACGCACATACCAGTTGCTAAGATTCTCACCTACAAAGTTTTGGATAGCTCTTCCGGCGCGTGTGGGTTCGTAGTTTTCGTAAGCATTTTCAGCTTCTTTTACCAAACTATTTAAAAGCGAAATAATCCAACGGTCTATTTCGGGGCGTTCGTTTACCGGAATTTCATTTTCAGAGAAATTCCAACCGTCCACGTTAGCATAAAGCGAGAAGAATGAGTATGTATTGTATAAAGTACCAAAGAATTTACGACGTACTTCGTCCACGCCTTCCAAATCGAATTTGAGGTTTTCCCATGGAGCAGCATTCGTTATCATGTACCAACGCATTGGGTCTGAGCCATAAGTTTCAATCACATCAAATGGATTGATTACATTGCCCAAACGTTTCGACATTTTCACACCGTTTTTATCTAAAAGTAATCCGGTAGAAATAATATTTTTGAAAGCCACACTATCAAAAAGCATAGTGCCCAAAGCGTGCAAAGTAAAAAACCAACCACGAGTTTGGTCAACGCCTTCAGCTATAAAGTCCGATGGGAAAGCGATTTGGTCGTAACGTTCTTTGTTTTCAAACGGATAGTGAATTTGTGCAAAAGGCACAGCTCCGCTATCGTACCAAACATCAATCAAATCGAGTTCGCGTTTCATTGGTTTTCCGCTTGCCGAAACCAAAATAATATCGTCAACAAACGGACGGTGTAAATCTATTTGATTGTAATTTTTATCAGAAAAATCGCCAACTACAAAGTTTGCCAACGGGTTTGAAGTCATAAAACCAGCATCAACTGCTTTTTGAGCTTCGTTTTTCAATTCTTCGAGCGAACCGATGCAAATTTCTTCGCTTGCATCGTCGGTACGCCAAATAGGTAGCGGCGTTCCCCAATAACGAGAGCGCGACAAGTTCCAATCCACCAAGTTCTCCAACCATTTGCCAAAGCGACCTTCGCCAGTGCTTTTTGGTTTCCAATTGATGGTGTTATTCAATTCCAACATACGCTCTTTTGCGGCAGTAGTTTTAATAAACCACGAATCCAATGGATAATAAAGGATAGGTTTATCAGTACGCCAGCAGTGAGGATACGAGTGTTCGTGTTTTTCTATTTTGAACGCTTTGTCTTCTAATTTAAGTTTTACGGCAATTTCTACATCAATGCTTTCTTGGTTTTCGTCCATTGAAGGGTCGTAGCTATTTTTAACAGGGCGGTTACTGAACTCTCCTACTCCTTCTACAAAATAACCTCTTTTATCAACCAACGTCAATGAACCAATGCCGTTTTGTTTGCACGTGCGGAAGTCGTCGGCTCCGAAACTTGGTGCAATGTGTACAATTCCCGTTCCGTCTTCGGTCGATACAAAATCGCCAGTTACTACTCTAAATGCATCGCCATCGGTAGGTTGTTGGTAAGGCAAAAGTTGATGATAATCCATACCTTCCAACTCTTCTCCCGTAAATTCGGCAAGAACTTTGAAAGGAAGGTTTTTACCGCCTTTTTTATATTCCGAAAATTCCATGTTCTTTTCGGCATTGAAGTATTTGCCCATCAAGGCTTTTGCCAAAATAACTGTGGTTTGTTTTTCGGTATAGGGGTTGAGTGTAAGAACTTTAACGTATTCTATTTTTTTGCCAACAGCCAAAGCGGTATTGGAAAGTAAAGTCCAAGGCGTGGTAGTCCAAGCCAAGATATACACTTTTTCTTCGCCGTGCGCAAAAAGTTTTTCCGATTTTTCGTTGCGTTTTACTTCAAATTGAGCTACTACTGTGGTGTCTTTCACATCTTTGTAACAACCCGGCATATTGAGTTCGTGTGTACTCAAGCCTGTACCTGCTGCGGGCGAGTACGGCTGAATAGTATATCCTTTGTAAAGTAAGTTCTTCTTATACAATTCTTTAAGCGACCACCAAAGACTTTCGATGTATTGATTTTTGAACGTTATGTAAGCGTTTGGCATGTCCACCCAATAACCCATTTTGCGAGTTACATCTTCCCAAATATCGGTGTAGCGCATTACTTCTTCACGACACTCGCGGTTGTAATCCGTTACCGAAATGGTTTTGCCGATTGCTTCTTTTGTAATGCCTAATTTCTTTTCTACGCCAAGTTCTACGGGCAAGCCGTGCGTGTCCCAACCTGCTTGACGCTCAACCTTAAAACCTTTGTTGGTTTTGTAACGGCAAAAAATATCTTTGATGGTACGTGAAATAACATGGTGAATTCCGGGCAAACCGTTTGCTGAAGGTGGACCTTCGTAGAAAACAAATTCTGGGTGTCCTTCACGAGTTGAAAGGCTTTTTTCAAAGGTTTTGTCGGTGTCCCATGATTGCAACACATCTTTATTAATTTGCGCTAAATCAAAATTTTTATGTTCCGGAAATTTACTCATTGTTTATGTTTTTTTTAACTTTTTCGCTGTTTTGTTTGTAACTGTAATCATTTTAAAAGCTTTTTTTCAACTCAAAAGGCTTATAAATACAGCATTTTCTCAACATTTCGCTTTAAAATTTGAGTGCGCAAAGATATAACTTAAAGTATTAATTTACAAAATTTTTGTGCAATTTTAATAGGCTTCAATGTAAGTGAATAGATATTAAAAAGTAAAAAGATATATCAATGTAAAATAATTTATACTTATCAAATTCAAAATGAATATAACATCATTTTGATTAAATAACGGTTCGTTACTTTTTGCAATAAACACAAAAACATTTAACGAACCATTACACTCAATTTTTATTTTTTTTAAAAGCTATTTTTTAATAAACTCGAACACCTGCAAACTTTAAAATTTCATCAATTTCGATATGATCATCGGAATGAGAGCCATAATAAGCATTCTCAATAGTAAAATCTTCGTTTATGAAAAAATCGGCAGGTATAAGCGTATGCGAATGTTTATTGTCTTCTTGCTTTGCAGTATCAAGGGTTTTAGCCAAAGTAGTTGTTTGCTTCATATCTTTAGCTGCAAAAATAGTTTTCATCATTTTAATTACAGACTCCTCTACTCCGTAAATTTTATAGATGTTTTTTTCTAAATCACCTACAAGAGGCCAAGGCATCAAACCTTGGTGCAAAACACTTGATTTAATCACCTCTGGGGAACTTTCAAAAAACGTAATTACTTTTACACCTGATTGTTCTAAAGCCAATCTTTTGCCCATTAATCTGTGCACGCGTACGTTGCAAAACGGACATTTAACATGACGCATAAATGTCAAATAGATTTTTTTTCCCTTATAATCAGAAAGTTTTATAGGATTTCCAAAAATATCTTGAGTTGTAAAATCAATCGCTTTATTTCCTTTTTTTAGTTTCATTTTTTAATTGTTAAATATTATAATAATTTGTTATTTATTTTCTTTATTTTTTTTTAAAATATTTATACTTAGCTATAGCAATGAAAACTTTCTTGTTTCACAATTTTTCTTTAAAATTTTCAAATTGATAAGCTAATTTTTATAATAAATCATAAGAGGCAATAAACTAAATAATTGGTTAAATACATTCGTTTCGGTATAGTAAATCTTAGATTAAACATACAATTTATATATAAAAACCGATAATATTTAATCAAATATATTATTTCACGTATTTTGAAATAATATCAAATAAAACCTCTCTTTCAATAGGTTTTGTAAAAAAATAAATAACCTACAAGTTTCAGCTTGAAACAATGCAAAATTCAATTGCTTAATTAAGTAGGGCAGAGCGTTTTGTTTTTTTATTTCTAAATTTCTAAAAACCTTATTTTTAAGTGATTTTGTTCAATAATAAAAGTTATTTTACCAAAAATGTTGTGCCTTTATAAAAAAAGTTTTTCAAAAATACAATAAAATAAAGATATATACAATAATTATAACCGTTTTATTTAAAAAAATTAAAAAAATACTGTCAAAATCAATAAAACCAAAGGCTTTCAATACAAACAAAAAAGTAGTAAGTTTTGGCTTACTGCTTTTTTTGCTTAAAAAAAATTGCTGAGTTTAGAATTGTAAATCAACTACCAAGTCAAATTCATCGTAAATAGCTTTATCGCCCAAACCATCGAAGAAGCCCGTTGAACCGTATTTGATGTCGTACAAAGTTCTGTCCACTTTTAAGGTAGCATTTGCTTTGCTTCCATACACCGATGCTTCAAAAGTAATTGGATTTTTTTTGCCTTTGATGGTTAAATCGGCAGTTACGGTGTACGAATTTTTGCCTTTTGATACTACTTTGGTGGTTTTAAGTGTCGAAGTTTTAAATTTTTCAACACCAAAGAAGTCATCTGACTTCAAGTGTCCATTCAATTTAGTAGCCATTTCGCCTTCCAAGTCGGTGCTTTTTAGCGTGGTCATATTAACCGTAAATTCAGCGGCAGTAAGTTTGCCAGCTTTAAAATCGAGCGTTCCGCTTTCTATTTCTATTGTTCCTTCGTGCGAACCCAATACTTTATAGCCTTTCCACACAATTTTACTTTTGTCGGTTTTTACGGCTTTGGTTTCTGTTTGTGCATTCAAATTGATTGCTAAAACGAGTGCTAGTGCTATTACAAATAATTTTTTCATTGTTTTATTAATTTTAAAATTGTTTTTAATATTTTTTTTATTTTATTGAAAAACAAAAAGCTTCAACATTCTGTTTTTCTATTTGTTACTTATTAAATTAACCCTAGTATTCTTTTCTTGAAAGCCAAAATTAAATTCAATAGAGAACAATATGTGTTGCAACATATATTTCAAAAAAACGCATTCTTTTTTTAATTACAAAATATATTTGAAAGTTTTTTTTATTTAGATTGAATAAAAATAAGAAAATATAGCCGACAGTAAGTCCTACAAATATCGACAAATCAATGAATTATACCTCAATTATTTTTTTTCTGAAAAATATTAAAACAGAACAAAAAAAATCAAATTTTGGATACTGAAGTACAAAAAAGAAGTAGAAATAGCTTTTTTTAGAGATGATTTGTCTAAAAAAAAGACAAAAATGAACCAAATTATAGGCGAAATTAGATGTTCATTACTTGATGTGCATTGGGAGTGATGTACATGTGAGCAGTTAGTCCTACTCTACATTTGTCATAGTCAGCACTTTCAATCATATAACGCCGACCATTTACACGGATAAAATAGCGTGTACGCTCGGTAGACGAAGTAAAACTACTTTGAGAGGAACGAGAAGTTACTTTAATGAATTTGTCTGTTATTTTGCCTATTTCCAAAACTTTATAACCCATTTGTATATCGCGCCAATCTTTGATAAGAAAATAAATAAGATAGAAAATTACCGAAAGTGAGGCTAGTAAAGGGCTAAAAGCAAAAAGTAGTTGAAAAAAACTACCAAGAGGTACATTAGAGTGAAACATAAAAGTAAAACCTGCACCTATCAACAAAACAATGGCTATTCCAATCCATGCTTCCCAAAAATTTTTGCGCATTAGAGCCAATTCAGCACTACTGCGCATTAATTGCTTCCGAGAAAAATCCATAACTACCTTTTTTTTAAGACCAAAACATGAAAAACATTTACAAATTTAGCCATTTATTTGTAAGAAACAAAAGCAAATTTGCAATTATTACAATAAAAGCATATTTTTGCAAAGTCTTTAATTTTAAGAAATTATACAAACGTGTTAATAGCAAGAGATAAAAAAGAAAACAACATAGCCGAGTATGTTTTGTACATTTGGCAGCTCGAAGATTTGCTTAGAGCCAATCAATTGGACTTTGGCAAAGTGCAAGAAAATATTGTTTCAAAGTTCGAACAAGATGCTGAAACAATGAAAGAAATTAGCCATTGGTACGAAAACTTTGTTGCACTAATGAAAGCTGAAAAGCTAGAACAGTCGGGGCACACACAGTTTATTAAAAATACAGTAAATGATATGTTCAGTTTTCACCTCGAACTTTTAAAACGCCCCGAAGAAAACAGATACAGAGAGCTTTACCAAACTGCAGCTCCCGATATTGTCAATTTTCAAATGAAGGGCAAATATTTCTATGAAAACGAAATTGAAACCATATTTAGCGCGCTGTATGCGGTTTTGCTCTTAAAATTCAAAAACAAAATCATCTCGCAAGGCACACAGGCGGCAGTAGGAAACTTTAGTAACCTGCTTTCGATGCTTGCCTTCAAATACCACAAAAACGAAACGGGCAACAGCGAACTCGAAACTGACGAATAGTTGCATATAAAACAAAAAAACAGTAGCTTTGCACACTCATTTTTATTGTTTTAAACACGCAAGTGCAACAAACAACAGCTCTATTTTCTCAAAAAAAACAAATACAAATTGAAAACATTTAAAGATTTAGGCATTTCGGAAGCTTTTGTGAAAGCTTTGACTGAAATGAAAATAGTAGAACCTACTCAAATTCAAGCAGAAGCTATACCTTATTTGATTAGCAACGGCGGCGATTTTATAGGACAAGCACAAACCGGAACCGGCAAAACTGCTGCTTACGGTTTACCTATTTTGCAAAAAGTAGATGCAAAAAAGGCTTACATTCAAGCTCTTGTGCTTTCTCCAACCCGCGAGTTGACTTTGCAAATTTCAAAACAATTTTTCAAGTTTACCAAATATTCCGAAAAAATTTTTACCGAAGCCATTTATGGTGGTGCTGATATTGACCGACAAGTGGCTGCCTTGAGCCGTCCTACTCAAATATTGGTTGCAACACCAGGAAGACTTGCAGATTTACTAAAACGCAAAGTGGTAGATATTAGCAAAATAAAAACCTTAGTGCTCGACGAAGCCGACGAAATGCTCAGCATGGGTTTTAAAGAACAATTGACTGAAATTTTGCAATATACCAAAGGCAATAGAAATACTTGGCTTTTTTCGGCAACTATGCCCATAGAAATTAAGAAAATTATCGACGAATACCTTTCGCCAGATGCTTACAAAATTGAAGTTGGCAGGCTGAAAGTTATAAACAATAAAATTCAGCATCAGTATTTGGCTTGCTCCGACGACCAAAAAATGTTTGCGCTTCGTCAGTTTTTGAAAACTCAAGGCAACGCACAAGGTATGATTTTTACCAAAACAAAAGTACTTGCCGAAGAAATTTATGCCGATATGATAGAAAAAAATTACCACGTAGGCGTTATTCATGGCGATTTGCTCCAAAAGGAACGTGATAAAGTAATGCGTGCTTTCAAAAACAAAAAGGTTAAAATACTTATTGCAACGGACTTAACGGCTCGTGGAATTGACATTCAAGACTTGGCATATGTGGTACATTACAACGTGCCTGACAAGCTGGAATATTACACGCACCGAAGCGGACGCACTGCACGTGCAGGAAAAACAGGCATTTCGCTTATGTTTGTAACTCCGCCGGAAATGAAAAGCCTTCGTTTTATAGAACATTCATTAGGTATTTCGATGGATAAAATTTCGGCAAAGTATTAATAGGTTTTGCTTGTACAGACTCATTTTTTGAAAATAAAAAAAAAAAGTTGTCTAATAAAACTGTGTCATCTGACGAGTTTTCGATTATTGTTTTAACAGTAGAATACAACTGGAAACATTAAAAGATTTGCTCATCAAATGGCTTTTTTAGACAACTTCTTTTTGTTTAACCCGACCTACTAATTAAATGCAAGCGTTTATTATCGAGTATGGTAATGTGTTTTCCTTTGAGCAAAATAATTTTTTCTGTATGTAGCTCCGTCATAATTCGGCTGATTGTTTCGCGTGTAGAAGCCACAAAATTGCCAAACTCGCTTCTGGTTAAAGGCAAATCGAAGCTATTGGAATCAAAAATTTCGTGGGAAAAAAATAAAATAGCCTCTGCTACTCGTCCTCTAATGTGTTTTTGCACTCTGTTTACACACTTATTAAACAAATTTACTTCATTTTTGCACAAATCGAGTATAATTTCATAAGCAAATTGACCATTTTCTTGAACAAATGTTTTAAAAGTACTTATATTAATAAAACAAGCATGAACTTCAGAAAGTGCAGTTGCAGAATAACGATTGTATTTTTCGTCGAGAGTAGTAGGAATACCTAAATAGGTAGGTCCTTTGGCTATTTTTATAATTTGCTCATTCGTTGGACCTTCAATATGCATTTGTACTATTCCTTCTTTTAAATAAACTATATTGGAAGAAAATATACCTTGTTTAAAAATTGTGTTGCCTTTTTTGAATGTTGCTTGCGCACAATTATCGCCCATAAGTGTAAGCTCATCATCGCTAAGCACCTTAGCAGCTGTTGATTTGAATGGACAAATTAAGCAGGCTTGAATTTCTATCATAAAATGAATTTCTAATTTACTTTTTCATCTTTCTATTTTTAAAAAGATTGACAAAGGTAGTAAAATATATTGCAGTAACGCGATTACAAACGTAATTTATATCACATTTTTAAGAAATCTTAAACTACATTTATTACGAAACCAATCACACATAATAATAGAATAGACCACTACATTTATTGATACAAACTAAACTTATTCTGTTGTAAGCATCACGTATAAAATATTGTTTAACAACAAATTACTCCATAATTTTGTATCAAAATAATTTACAAATTCAAATCAATAATATTATGCAAAAAACAATTTTAAAAGGCGCAATTATATTCGGTGTACTAGCATTTGTGGCATTCATAGGCATTTTAGCCATAGGTTTTATAATGAGCGCAATTGGATTCACTTGTGAGTGTTTTCAATTAGTAAAATGGGCGGTTTTAGTAGTAAGTGCTGCCACTGGACTAGTTTTTTGGTACGGCTGCTGCTGCAAGCCACAAGACGATGACTGTCCTGGAATTAGAGGTTTAAAGGATCAATTATAAGTGATATAAACTTATTTTGATTTATCTAATCCGATGTCAATTTCTTTATTTTTTATCATTTTAGAAATTGAAAAACGAAAATATCAAACTCTAATTGAATCGGACTAAGGCATAAAAAAGGGAATGTTTACCTCAAAAGAAACATTTTTTCGGTGTGATTAGAACCCACAATTAAGTTTGAGAAAATACAGCTCTGCTGTGTAGTACAAACCCAATAAAAAAAGTAGAATGACGTTTGATGTAAAAAAAAACACTCTGCCTTTCGTTGAATTTATTTCAATACCTTATATAAAGAATGGCTGAGTGAATAAATTTACCTTAGAAGTGTAGCAATTTATTTTTTTATCAAACATAATACGTAAAATATACCAACAAACATGAAAAAGTTATATTCAGCAATATTCTTAATCTTATCCATAAGCTTTTTAACTTTCAGGTGTGGCTCTGATTTAAAAAAAACAGATCAACAAGATTCTCTCGTTGCTGTAGAGAAGCCTAATAGCGAATTAATACTTGAAAAAATTATAGCTAATGGCGACTTCATAAACAGTAGCAAAGACTTGCCTTTTATTACAGCAAAAGAAGTTTATGCATCGCTTGACAGCCTACACATTATCGACTTGCGCGATGGAGAGGCTTACTCAAAAGGGCACATCAAAGGAGCTATCAATGTAAAACCAAACGAACTAATTGACTATATCAAAATGGTAGATATGGCAAAGTACAAAAAAATTGTGTTGGTGTGTTACTCTGGTCAAATTGCTTCTTACTCTACTTCGGTGTTGCAAACTATAGGTTATAGCAAAACGTATGCTATGCAGTGGGGAATGGCAGCTTGGAATACAAAATTGAGCGATAAATGGGAGCACGTTTTGAGCGATAACCTTGAAGCCGAACTTACCACAAAAGTTAAAAGCAAAAAAGCTAAAGGAAGTCTTCCCGAGTTTGAGACAAAGAAATCATCAGTTGAAGATATTTTACGCGAAAGAGCTGCCTTAGTTCTTAGCGAAGGCTTTGCATTTGGTTCTGTTGCTTTAGAGGATTATTTAGCAAAAAAAAATAAATTCTATTTGATTAATTATGCTAACGATGAAGCCTACAAACTTGGACATTTGCCTAATGCAGTGCAATATACTCCTTTAAAATCGTTTAGTTTAGAAACAGAATTACTTACCTTGCCTACTAACAAAGCAGTTCTGATTTATTGCAATTCGGGACATCAAAGTGCCTTTTTAGCAGCTTATTTGCGCATTTTGGGCTACAATGCCAAATTGCTCAAATATGGAACAAATGCTTTTATACATTCATTGATGCTCAAAAACAATGAGTTTGGAAAAGTATTTACAAAGGGTGAAGTAAACAACTTCCCACTCGAAACCTCCGAATATATACCCGAAGAAGGTCCAAAACAAGGTGGTTGCTAAGTAAAAACATTTTGAATAGCTAATTTTAATCAATAATATATTTAATACTACTCTATTCTTTTAATTTGTTGAGATTGAATCCTTTTTCTCAAAATAAAATAGTATGGGTACTTAAAACTAGTCATTTTATAAAACAACATAGAATTATGCAAAACAATTCAAAAAAGAAAAAATCTATTGGTCTGATAATTTCTCTGGTCGTTATCATTGTTCCTTGGATAATTATCTTTGCTATCAACGATAAAATTTCAAAGAGCAACCTTTCCGACGATATTAGAAAAGTAAATTTTGAGAAAGATACGATGCCAAAACTTGCCGACCACTCAAAGTTTGAGATTCTGCAACAAAAATTCACTTCACCCGAAGAAGTTACCGAAGCTTGCATTACTTGCCACAATGAGCGACAACACGAAATTATGCAAACAGCTCACTGGAATTGGGACAGAGAAGTAGTGCGCACTGATGGCAAAAAAACAAAAATAGGAAAACGAAACATTGTAAATAACTACTGTATAGCCACAAATACAAATACTTGGAAATGCAGCAGTTGCCACATCGGATATGGTTACAAAGACAAAACATTCGATTTCAAAAAACCATCAAAAGTAGATTGTATCGTATGCCACGACAATACAGGTTCGTATGAAAAACAACCTCTGGGTTCGGGCTATCCTGTAACGAAGAAGGAAGTGTTTGAAGGAAAAACACTATTTCCTCCCGATTTGAATTACATTGCCAAAAATGTAGCCAAACCTACTCGCAACAATTGCGGCAAATGCCATTTTTATGGCGGTGGAGGCGACAACGTAAAACATGGCGACCTTTCGAGTGATTTGTTCAAACCCAACAAGAAAATGGACGTTCACATGGACATCGAAGGCAACAACATGACCTGCGTATCGTGCCACGAAGCCGACAGACACAAAATCAAAGGCAAAGCCTACAGCGTTTCGAGTGCCAACGAAAACCGAATGGAATGCGAAAAATGCCACTCCGGAGCTCCTCACAACAACAGAACGCTCAACAATCACACTGCAAAAGTGGCTTGCCAAACTTGCCATATTCCCGTATATGCCAAAGGTGTAGCTACTAAAATGCGTTGGGATTGGTCAACTGCCGGAAAGCTTGATGCCAGCGGAAACAAAATTAACGAACACGACAAAGAAGGACATCACACTTACAGCTCTGAAAAAGGTAGTTTTGAATGGAAAACCAACGTAGAACCCGAATATGTTTGGTTCAACGGAACTGCCGAACATTACGTATATGGCGATATGATTAAAGATACCACCAAAGTATTAAAAATGAATACGTTCTTTGGCGATTACAACGACCCCAACGCAAAGATTGTTCCCGTAAAAATTCATCGCGGAAAACAATTTTTTGACCCAATAAACAAAATTTTAATTATTCCTCACGTTTATGGACACGACTCCACCGCTTACAAAAATGGTTTGGATTGGAACTTATCAGCTCAAGTGGGTATGAAAGAAGCAGGACTACCTTACAGCGGAAAATACGCTCCCATCGAAACTGAAATGTATTGGCGCATAAACCACATGGTAGCAGAAGCAGACCAAGCACTCTCGTGCAAAGAATGCCATTCCAGAGAAGGAAGACTTAAAAACCTTGCCGGATTTTACATGCCCGGAAGAGATAGAAGCATTATGTTTGATATTATTGGAATGCTTATGATAAGTTTCTCTATTATGGGAGTTTCCATTCACGCACTCATTCGCTACATCAAAAGAGATTGTATTGCTTGTCAATAAACAATCTGCCATTTTTTTTATGCGAACAATTAAATGATAAACCAACAAAAATATAAAAATGAAAAAAAGAGCATATATATATAGACGTTTTGAAAGATTTTGGCACTGGACTCAAGCATTACTAATCATGTTTTTGACCATTACCGGTTTTGAAATACATGCCAGTTACGAGTTTTTTGGATACGAACAAGCCGTTCAGCTACACGACATAGCCGCTTGGTCTTTACTTATCTTAATAGTATTCACTATCTTTTGGCATTTTTCTGTTGGTGAGTGGAAACAATACGTACCCTCTACCAAGCTAGTCAAAGACCAAGTAAAATATTACATCACCGGAATCTTTCAAGGTGCTCCGCACCCTACTAAAAAAACGGCTTACAACAAATTCAATCCTTTACAACGACTTACTTATTTTGGGTTTAAAGCCATTATCATTCCGGCACAAATCATTACAGGTTTGTTTTATATGTTTCCCAAAGCGTATGCTCAAATTGGAGGTATAGGCGTAGTAGCTGTTATTCACACACTTGGAGCATTTGTTCTAATTGCTTTTTTGATAGCTCACCTTTATTTGCTTAGCACCAACGAAGAACCCGTTGCAAGCATTGCAGCTATGGTTACAGGCTGGGAAGAAGTTTCTACCGACCCTGCCGAAGAACACCAAAAGCACATGCAAAGTGCTGTTGAAAAAAGTATTGCCGGATATTACAGGCTCGATAAATTGGGTAAATTTGTTGATGTAAACGATGCTTGGCTCAAAATGTACAAATGCCACGACAGAGAAAACATCATTGGTAAGCACATGTCTTTGACCAGAGAACCCAAATATCAACAAGAACTTTCTACCATTTTCAAACGATGCATGCAAGGCGAAACAATCATTGGTATTCCGGTAGTTCGCAAACGCAAAGACGATACCATCGGAAAACATATTTTGTCGATGAATCCTGTTTATGAAGGTTCTGAAATTACAGGCGTGGAAGGATTTATTATCGACATTACCGCAATAGACAGCGTTCAAAACCAAATGTACCACACGGTGCGTAACAGCAATGCCGGATATTACAGACTGAACAGAAAAGGTTACTACATAGATGTAAACGATGCTTGGCTCGAAATGTACAAATGCGAAAACAAAGACAACATCATTGGAAAACACTACTCACTGAGCAGCAATCAAGAAGATTTGAAACGCTTCGACGAAATATTTGCCAGCGTTATTCAAAATGGCACCACCATTACTAGCGAAGTAGCTCGCCGACAATGCAAAGATGGCTCACTTGGCAAGCACATTCTTTCGGCTAATCCTTTTTACGAAGGCACCGAAATTATGGGTATGGAAGGTTTTATTCTTGACATTACTCAACTCGACGAGGACGACCTCCGAAAATAAACACTTTTATTAATTTAAAACACCAAGAGGCAAAGCAATTTGCCTCTTTTTTTATTCGTATCGGTAAAATAACAGAATTCATTTTTATAAAAATAAATCAATATTATAAACATTTCACAATAAATTCTATATAATAAACTAGTTGCAAACTATTAACTAATAAATTAATAAATAAGGCAATAGGGTTGCTTGGTGTTATTCATTTCATTAATTTAGGTTTTACCAAAAAAGATAGTAAAATAGAACTAACACAACATTTAGCTTCTTAATCACTAAGATTTCCGACTTTATAACTTGTTTATTTTCAATAATTTAATTAATCTGGA
>DZBP01000077.1:0-9412 GCA_022729915.1 Draconibacterium orientale
GGCAAAAGCCAGAAAAGTATAGTTTTCTTTCAAACACTATTTAATAAAATATACAATTAAATTTGATTCACTGCATAATCCATTTACAACATGCGAGTGTAATAAAAAAGAAGCTGTAATTATTTATAGACAGCTTCTTTAAATTATTTAAAATAAAGAAAACAAAGCACTTGTACAATTGCTTATTTTAAACTCATCACATAGTCAGCTACGGTATTTGCTTCCTCATCTGACATAGGAACCGGAACCATAGGTGCTGGATAATTAGCACTTTTTTTACCGTTTTTGATATTGTCTAAAATAACTTGTCTGTCTTTCATGTTTTTAAGTGGAGGAAATGCACCTGCAAGACCAACACCTTCAGCTTGATGACATACTTGGCATTTTACTTTATAAACTTCTATTCCTTTAGAAAAATCAGCTTCGTCAGTTTCAGTAACTTCTTGAGTTAAAGAATCACCAGTGGCTTGTTCATTGGCTTGTTCACCGCCGCACGATACGAAGGTAAACGAAAATGCAAAAAGCATTGCAACTAAAAATACAACTTTTTTCATTGTTTTAAAATTAATATTGATTACTTGATTTAATTTGACTTATAAAAAAAATTCTTGTTAATAATTTATATTTTAATGACAGCAAGGCTCGTGCTCCATCTTATTGTTTGTTTTTACAGGCTTGCCGGCTTGCATCTCGGTTTTTGCTTTATGTTCCAAATTCTTTATTTTTTCTTCGGGCGGGCTTAAAAAAGGAATCCCTAAGGATAAACCTCTAAGAACAAAAAGCACGCCAATGATAAAAACAGCTACGGGAATATACCGTGTAATTTTTTTTCTTAAATTGATACTAATTAAATTACCTAACAATGAGATTGCCATTAAAATAGGAATTGTTGCAATTCCAAACAAAAACATAAATAAAGCTCCCAAGTAAGCATTGCTTGTGGCAACAGAAGCCGCCAAAGCAATATAAACAGGACCGCAAGGCAAAAGCCCATTGAGCAAACCAATTGTAAAAAGAGACGAATACGAACGTTTTCTAAATAGCAAACCTAAAGAAGATTTTAATTTTCCAACAAAAGAAAAGATGGATTTATCGAGGTTGAAATTGCTTTTGAAAAAAGCCGGAAAAAAGGCAGCAACAATCATAAGGCTTCCCATAACAATACCAACCCAACGCTGAAAGCCCGTCATTGCAAGCCCCTGACCTAAGATTCCAAACAACAGTCCCATGATGGCATAAGTAATAGAACGGCCTAAATTGTAAAGGCTCGAACTTATAATACGTTTAAGCCAAGTATCATTTTTTAAGGGCAGTGCTAACGCTATGGGACCACACATACCAGCGCAATGAAAACTAGTAACAAAACCTAACAAAAGTGCTGAAAAAATTACCATACTTTTTAAAAAAAAACAATTTATTTAATAAAGATTTCCTTTTCAAAATAATATTCTTTTTCTAACGATACCCAATCAATCTTCACATAATATTTTCCTTTTAGAAAATCTTTCACTTCGATTTCTTGCATCATATTAGAATCTAAATTAAGTACAAATTTTTGGTCTAACTCAAAATCAGAAGGTCTGAAGATTAATACATTTCCTTTATTCTGCTTGTCTTTGAAAACAGCAGGAAAAATAATGGTTATTTTTTGGCTTGCAACGTCTATTCTTATGCCTTCTTCTAATTCCGATACATTTTGTATTCTATCAATTTGCTTTTGGTAGGCTATTTCTTTGGGATAATAGTCTTCGTAAACCAAATTAATTTTCTCTTGAAAGCTTAAATAAACAAGAGTAAACATTCCACTAATAAAAATTAGGATTGTAACAAAAATTCCAAAACCCCAGTTTAGTTTCATAAAAGTTTTATTATTAAAAATTAATGCAAAATAGTTTTTGTGCTGTTAACTAAATTTCAATTTACTTTGCAACAAAAGTAGATTCGACCTCTTGCAGTTCATTACCTTTAGCGTCATAAATACCAAAAACGATTTCAATATATGCACCTTGTATGTTTTTTGGATTTAGTTTCACAAAAAATACACTTTCGGTAGTTTCTTTAGCTTTTACAACTAATTCACCTGCCGCCATTTGTATTTCCCCTTTGTGTGATTTTAATTTAATCACTACCGGAATATCAGCACGCGTTTTATTTACCACTTTTATATTGTACAGATTGCTAATTGTTCCATCGGTTTGCATTTGGAAAAGCGTATTGGGAGTTCTCAAAATAGTGGCTTCCAAGCTTCCTCTAGTAAGCAAAAGTGTAATGAAAAACGCAAAAAGTAAAATAAGTACTAAGGTATAACCTTTTATACGAGCATTAAATTTAAACTTTTCGCCTTTAGAAATATTCTCTTCCGAGGCAAAACGAATTAAACCGCGAGGTTTATTTATTTTATCCATTGTATTGTCGCAAGCATCAATGCAAGCAGTGCAATTAACACATTCTAATTGTGTTCCATTGCGAATATCTATATTTGTAGGGCAAACTGCAATGCATTGTTTGCAATTTGTGCAATCTCCTTCTTTTTCGCCTTCGCCAGTTATACCTTTTCTAGGTTCGCCTCTTAAGTAGTCGTAAGCAACGCTAATTGTTTTAGCATCAAGCAAAACACCTTGAATTCTACCATAAGGACACATCACCACGCAAGCTTGCTCGCGAAACCAAGCAAAAAGCCAAAAGAAAAATGTAGTAAAAATCATTAAAATAATAAAACCTTTGAGGTGCTGGCTAATAGGTTCAGAAGCAATTTGAAAGACTTCGTCGATGCCTATAATGAAAGCCAATAGAAAGTTAGCAATCACAAACGAAACTAACCAAAACACAATTAATTTGGTTGCTCTCAAAAAGATACGAGCAAAAGTCCAACCTTCGGAAGCTCTTTGCTTTTGTTTGGCAGGAGTTCCTTCGATAAGCCATTCGATACGCCTAAAAACGAGCTCCATAAAAACGGTCTGTGGGCAAGTCCAGCCACACCAAATTCGTCCATAAACAACTGTAAATAGCACAATAAACACCATGAACAGCAACATAGTCAATGCAAAAAGATAAGAATCTTGGGTCCAAAAAATGACACCAAAAATAATAAACTTGCGTTCTATTATGTTGAACATCAAAAGGGGTTCGCCATTTACTTTTATAAAGGGAACTACAAATAAAAAGGCAAGCAAGCCGTATCCTACAAGTTGCCGCCAATTATAAAATCTTCCTTTGGGTTGTTTGGCAACTACCCAAATACGTTTACCTTCGGTATCAACCGTTGAAATTTTATTCCTGAAGCTTATACCTTCGTTATAATCTTTTTTGCTCATAATTAATAGGGTTTAGACGAAGCTAAAAGAACAATTTTTTTTATGAAAAACAAATTCTATAACAAAAAATTAACAACTATTTTCTAATTAACTGTTAAACTGATAATAACAACAATTTGAATTGATATTAATTTTTTCAACATTGATATTCAACATCGTTAAATGACAAAAACATAAAGACAAAAAGCTATTTTTCACCTTTTTTAAAGCAAAAATCTCTAGCACAAGCTTCATTTACATGCGAGAAATGAGCTAATTTTCCAGTGTCTATCTGATTTTTTTTGAGTTTTTAAAGTTAAAAAACAAAGCCAATGAAAGTAATAAAAATAAAACTGCCGAACTAGCTAAAGAAACCGTATTTCCAATAGAATACATTTTTGGCTCGAATACAAATTCAATTTCATTTGTGCCTTCAGGCACTATCATTGCTCTTAATACATAATTTGCTCTAATATATTGTGCCGGTTTTCCGTTAATATACGCATTCCAACCTTTGTTGTAATAAATTTCAGAGAAAACAGCAAGTTGTTGTGTTTTAGATACACTTTTGTATTTCAAACGATTAGGTTTATATTCACCTAAGGTAATTTGAGCCATACTATCCGGCACAATGCTTAGGTTATTTAACTCATTTTCAAAACGTTTATCTATTAAAGCAGTAGTTTTTGTTTTAATATTTGAAAGACCTGTCAGCTCTTCGTCGGCGTTTGCAACTATTTTGTATTCTGAAACAAACCAAGCATTTCCATTTGGACTTGGATTTTTTAATGGTGCAGCTTCACTGTTATATATTAAATACTTCATATTGAGCATATTCAAAACATCAAGCGAACTCAATACGCTATCCAAACTTTGTTGGGTTGGTTTAGAATTAAAAACAGTATAAACCTGCTGAATTTCAGTAAGTATTTGACGTTCTATCAATTCTTGATATCTTTTCATTTTAGCTCCATGGTATCCACCAATAGATTTGTGATAATACGAAGTACTTGCATCGTTGAAAGGGTCAACAGCTAAATTTAAAACTCTATAATTAGGGTCTTTATCCTTCAAAACTTCTCCATCTGCAAGGGTCATAGGCCAAACTTGGTCGTTTCTGCCTTCGCGCACAAATTTATCATTGTGCACAAATCGTTTGTCCACCAACCACAAATCGGAAAGAATTAATATGCCAAAAAGTAAAATAAAAATCTCTTTACTAAGCTTCTGTTTAGCATAAAGCCAAATAAAAGTGCCCGAAACGACCACTAAAATTAAGGAACGTAAAGCATCGGAAACCAATAAACTTTGTCTATCGGAGCGCAAAGCTTCGAGTAAACTTTCGTTCCAACCACTTTTAGCCATTTCGGCATCTCTCATGCCCACAAAATTGAACAAAGCACCAGAAAAAAGCATGAAAAATAATGCAAGACCGCCTGCAATGCCTACCGAAAGATACAAACTTTTAAGCAATGATTTTTTGTCATAATTTCCTTCAATCAATTGATTTAAAGCCAACAAAGCCAACAATGGAAAAACAAACTGAACCATAATCAAAATCATAGATGGTACTCTAAATTTGTTCCACATAGGCACGTAGTCTAAGAAAAATTCGGTAAGTGGCATGAAATTCTCACCCCACGAAAGTAAAATGGCAAAAATAGTTACCGCCAAAACCCACCATTTAATCGAATTTTTTACAAAAAACATTCCGAAAACAGCTAAAAATACAACTACTGCACCTATATATACAGGTCCAGAAGTTGAAGATTGCGTACCCCAATAAAGAGGCATTTGCTTAACTATTTCTTTAGCAC
Source organism: Draconibacterium orientale (assembly GCA_022729915.1). Lineage (GTDB taxonomy): Bacteria > Bacteroidota > Bacteroidia > Bacteroidales > JAIFNL01 > JAIFNL01. The sequence continues at coordinate 5,111 of DZBP01000077.1, forward strand.
CTTGCACTCCACCAGATTCTAAAAGTTTATAAACCTCCGAATCTGTATCTAATTCGCCAAGCGAACTTCCACCTAACAAATTGGGTATAAACAAATTAAAAGTTTCAGGAACTCCATAGCTCCAAGCGGTTGCGTATTTTTTATCTAAACCCGATGTTTCGTTACTTTGGTCATTTATAGTTAATTCCGATTTTCCTCGCATCGAATCTTTTCCATATTCGTTGGTCAAGGAAATAGCAGTAAAATTAGCTCCTATTGCCAACAGTGCGCCTAAAATAATAGCAAAGAAAGGCTTTGTTAATGAAACAATCTCAACTCCCAAAAGTGATATTTTATTAGCCTCTTTTGAAAGTTTTGTTTTTTCAGCAACATTGCTAATTAACAAATAAATACCATAAAATAAAAGCATTATAAATGTATAAAATACTATCTGATAATGACTTGTAAGTAATTGAAGTGCAAAGAATAACGAAAACACACTAGCACCAAGCAATATTTTTTTGCGGCTAAAAGCCAAATAAGCTCCAGCAAATACGGCTGGCATATAACCTAAAGCAATAGCTTTTGTAATATGTCCGGCATCGATTATAATAATAAAATATGATGAAAAACCGTACGCCAAACCACCAACAATTGCTAGCCAAGTATTTACTCTAAAAGCTAAAAGCAAAATATAAAACCCTACAAAGTACATAAATACAATCATTTGTGGATTTTCATGATTAATATGCAAAACAGTAGGAATATATTTCACTAAATTAGCATTGTATTGAACAGAAATTAAATAAGCCGGCATTCCACCAAACATCGAATTAGTCCAAAGAGCTTCCTCTCCACTTTTTTCGCGGTAATCAGAAACTTCTTTCGACATACCTTTCCAAGTCAAAGTGTCGTGCGAACGCAAATTTTTGCCTTGAAAAACAGGAATAAAGTAAATTGAAGCAATAACCAAAAAGGCTAAAATTGCTAATAAATAAGGTTTTAAGTTATTGAAATTCATCTGAATATATTATTTTATAAGCGAGTAAATTTTATCTAAATTAGTTTGCGTAATTTTAAAAAGTTCATCTTGCTTTGCAAGAAGTTTTTGTTCTACAAAATTAGAATTATTTTCAAGAATATCAATTGCTTTTTGAAAAATTATCTTTTGAATATTCTCTTCTTCTGAATGGAGCTCTACAAAATGGTCTAATAAATCCATATCTTGCATAAACCAACGCATTTTGTCGTGAGTGCCGAGCGTTAATATCTTAGTATTCAAACCAAAAGGAATCATTTGAGCATGACCACGCATTCCGATAACTAATTCCATATTATTGTACAAATTGTAAATTTCGTTAGGAAAAAGATATTGTAATTCGACAGTTCGGTAATTGACATTAAATCTGTCCAATAGGATTTCAAATTTTCTATCAGCCGTAATATGTGTATAGTTATAAATCCTATACCCTTTAACTTCAAGCTCTTTTACTGCTTTTGCAATTGCGGTAAGAATTTGTTCATAATTTGTGCCAAAGCGCAGCAAAGGTCTATCAAAAGCGACATTTACAGCAATATTTTTTGTTTTTTGTTTATTTGGAATTCCTTTTTCAAATTTTCGGATTACAGTAGTAGGACAAGGTTGGTAAATAATTTTACTTGAAAATTTATTATTAGTAAGCTCGTTTACCTTTTCAATACTTCCGTAATTTCTCAAACTGAAAAAATCAGCTCTTTCAAGTAATAGGTTTAAATTTTTAAGAAAAAAGTCGTTCGGTTTCTGACCTCTAAAATAATTATAACCAATTGCATAAACAATAATTGGTACATTAATTTTCTTCAAAAGTTCCTCACTAACAGCCCATTGCCAACCAGAAACTGTATTTGCATTGGTATCGGGCAAAAGCAAACCACCCCCACCGATGATTAAGCAATTTTGATTATTAATATTGTCAATGACTTGTTGGTCAACGCTTTCTGAAATGGCTTTAATTTCAAACTTAAATTGTTCTTTTTGCCTGAAAACATCTCGTACACACTTAGATAATACAATATCTCCAGCATTATTGCCCCAGCCTTTAAAATTCGTAACATGAAAAGCCTTAATTCCTTTTGAACCTTTTTCTTTTCTCAAAAAATTAAATTCATCTATTTTATATGCAGAATATTTTACCGCTTTATTATATTGACTAAACAATTTGCCCTCTTGAATAATAGCCTGTATTGCAACCTGTTTAATTGGAAGCTTTGGAGTTAAAACTGGAAATTTAGAACATACCTTAAATATCTTTTCCGCTTTTCGTTTGTATTTCTCAAAGGTAGATGGCTGAAAACTACTTTTACCTATATGCTTGGCTCTAATAAATATAGCACTTCCATTGTAACCTATCGAATTGATTTTAAAATACTTCGAAAATAAAAAATATAAGCTTGATGCCGAAAAATAATGAAGGTGAGGTTTCCAAATAGTATGTTTCATATCACCAAAGCCATGAATCTCATACGATGGACACTCAAAAAGAACTTCTGCATCAATAGTGAGCATTTGCGTAAGCTTATTTAAAAATTCTACCGGATTTTTAACATGCTCAATAACATGAAACGAAAATGCTGAGTCAAATTTATGCTCAAATTGAAATTCTTCCAATAAAGAAGTATGCTGAATAAAACCGTATTGTTTTTCAGAAAAAGCAGCATAACTTGGGTCTGGTTCAAGTCCTTCTGTTTTTTTTCCTCGCATTTTAAGTAAATAAACTAAACTTCCGATAGAACTACCAACTTCTAATAAATTATCATTTTTTTTGAAAAAATCTTTATAAAATTCATATCTTTCGAATGCTTTTTTGTCCAGTTGACTTATTTTTTGCTTGTCGGGAGTATAACTATCGTTTCTCGCTATTTTTGAAAACTCCCCAGTTGTATAAATATCTTCATACGTATTTATATTTTGACTCAAATGCCCACAATTATAGCACTCCACAAGCTCAATATCAATGCCTTCACGTGAAGGCATTGTCTTTAAAAGTACATTATCACTTTCACAAACAGCGCATTGAAATTTCATAGTATTTTCAATTAAAAAAAATTATTTATTTTTATAAGCTTCATCAATTGCTTGACAAATTATATGACCAATAAGTATGTGCATTTCTTGAATACGTGCTGTAATTTGATCTGCTATAATTATGCTCACATCAGCAGTTTCTTTCATTTTCCCACCATCTCTACCACTCAAAGCCAGCGATTTACAACCAATTTCTTTACCTTTTTCAAAAGCCTTCAATACATTTTGACTATTTCCACTTGTAGAAATGCCAATAAGTAAATCGCCTTTTCGTGCCAAAGCTTGCACTTGCCTCGAAAAAACAACATCAAATCCGTAATCATTTGCAATAGCAGTAAGCGCAGAAGTATCGGTAGTTAAAGCAATTCCTGGCAAAGGAATACGCTCTGTAACAAATCTTCCGGTAAGTTCTGCGGCAATGTGTTGTGCATCAGCTGCACTTCCTCCATTCCCAAAAAGTAATATTTTATTACCTTTTTGTAAGGTTTCTACAGCTAAATTGCACGCATTTTCTATATCATTTAAATTGTTTTCAATTAAAATTTCTATTGTTTTTTTATGAGCCAAAAGCTCATTTTTTATGGTATTTAACATTTTTTCATCTTTTAGTTCACACAAAATAAGGCATTTTTCAAATTTTTGAAAGAATAAAATCGGTAAACTCTCTTACAGCACCTTCGCCACCTTTCTTTTGAAGTAAAATTATGTTTTGAATATTTTTAATTTTAGTTACTGAATTTGCCGGACAAGCCGCCAATCCAACATTGCTAAGTAACTCAAAATCATTCACATCGTCGCCTATGTAGGCAACATTTTGCAGCGAAATATTCAAATCTGTACAAAGTTTTGTTACAGTCTGTAATTTTGAGCTATCGCCATAAAAATAGTAATTGAGTTTGAGTTTTTCTGCCCTTCGCCGATTCAATTCGCGAGTTTCGGAAGTAATAATGCCTGTTAGAATTCCTTTTTCGCTTAACATTCGCAAACCCATGCCATCATAAGTAGAAAATTTTTTCAATTCGTCGCCATTTTCAGAATAATACATTCCAGCATCAGTTAAAGTTCCATCTACATCGGTCAAAAAAAGCTTAATTTCATGCCTTTTTGCTTTTTCAGTTGCCAAAATGTATTTATTCATCAAACTTTCGGCAACAATCCAGTCGCTTTCTTCGTCTATTTCAGTAGCAGTATATTCTGGCATTTCGTAAATTCCTATTTTGCCTGAAAGACGATTGTTATATTTTTTTATATTCTCAATT
>DZBP01000077.1:9512-14624 GCA_022729915.1 Draconibacterium orientale
AGCTACTTTTAGTGATAAATTCGAGCATTACAGCCTCAGTTGAAGCGGTATCGTTTGCATTTTGAGCGTCTCTATTGTAAATTTTAACTTTCTCAAATTGAAAACCTTTTACCGTATCGGCTATTTCGTTACAATCGGTTGCAACAATTATTTCATCAATATTCTTAGAATTTTCAAGAGCAAGCAAATTCCAATAAACCAAAGGTTTGCCGCAAAAGTTTTTTATATTCTTAAATTTTATGGATTTACTTCCGCAACGAACCGGAATAAATGCAATTTTTTTCAATTTTATATCTATTGTTAAATTGTTAAATTGTTCTATTGTTAAAATAGACTTCAAAGGATTATAAGATATGGCTTTATTTCTTATTTCGCTATAAACTAGAACTTTGGCAAAGTTTAAAAACTTTGCCAAAGTTTCCGTTTCGACAATAAGAAAAAAAATCAAATTATTTCTTTCTAAACTTCAATTTTTCGCGTTGTACTTTTTCCACATCAAGAATTTCTTCCTGCTTAAAGTTCAATGAGTTGAAGGAAGCATTCAAGTCTCTAACCAACTTACGCATTCCTTCGGGTTCGAGTGATGCGGCATGGTCGGTGCCTTTCCACGTGCGGTCTTTGGTAAAATGGCGTTCTACCCAACGTGCGCCTAGCGTATAAGCTACATTGTCGATAGCAATTCCCAAGTGATGCCCAGAAAAAGCAATTTCACTGACTCTTTCGCCATAAACCTCGTATAAACGGTTAATTTCGAGCAGGTTCACATCTTTAAATGCAACCGGATAGCCCGAAGTACACGAATAAATAACAAGTCGGTCTTTTGCCGAATTAGTTTGTTCAAAAAACTCTACTATTGCAGCTTCCTCAGCGTGAGTTGTCATGCCAAAAGATACATGAACGCCACCCGAATATTCGTCTCTAAGGACTTTTAACAACTCAAAATGATTGTTACAAGCCGAAGGGATTTTAATGTAATCGGGCTGTAAACTAATAATTTCGAGAGCTGATGTAACGTCCCAAACAGAAGTAGCGTAACCAATGTTTTTGGTTTGGCAATACGCTTTTAATTCTGCATGTTGCTCAACTGTAAACTCTAAAAATTCGCGATGCTCGCCATAAGTTTTTCCGTAAGCGTGCATTTGATTCGGGTGAGGACTGTTGTATTGCTCTTCGGTAAGTAATTCTCTCGAATTGCGTTTTTGAAACTTAGCATAATCTGCACCGCAAAACTTTGCAATGTCAATCAATTCTTTGGCAATTTCCATTTCGCCTTTGTGGTTACAACCAATTTCAGCAACCACTTTTGGTTTTTTATATATTAAATTTGTCGTCATACGTCGTATTTATTTATAATGTTATTCGTTCAAAAGCATCAATATATGAATTTGGTGTTGCATTCAAAATTTGAACTTTTTCAGTTTTAGCATATTCATTTAAAATGAAATAGCCTTTGAATGCCAACATAAATTTGTGTAATATCTCGTGCAAACGCCTTGCTCCTACTCCACGTTTATCGAGAGTTTGAGCTTTGGAAGTTTGGGCATCGTAAAAATGTTTTTGATTAATGAGTGCTTCGTTTTTGTCGTTTACCGAAATATCTTTCAACCAAGAATGTTCTGCGCCAAACAAATATATTTTTTTATAACCTAAATTCATCAAATTGAAAATAGAAGGTACCATAATATTGTGAGGTCTAGGCATTCCTATGTTTTTTCGGAATAAAAAATGAGACAGAAAATTCCATGACTCCACTGGAGTATTGTTGTAATAATATATATGAATATGCTTATTTGATACCAATAAATTTTGCCAACGTTTGTATTTTCGAGCCTCGAATGGAATGAAAAACTCCAAATCCCACGAAGTTTTATCGCACATTGCGCTAAATAATCTATTGCTTGCCTGCACAAAATGAGAATCAATCGTATCGAGCCACAAATCGGGTGCAGAAGTCATGTAGTATTTTGGTTTTAGCTCAGTGTAATATTCAGTTATAGGAAAATGATTCACACAAGCTAATTCTTTATCGTTCAAAAAAGAACTATTTTCAGAAATCATTTTACTCAATGAAGGTCCGTTTCCTAAAATTACTACCTCTTTTGTTTGTGCCTGCTTTTTTATTTTCACACTCCACTTTGAAAGCAAAACTATGCGTGCAATGGTAGCAATGGTTTTGCCCAAATTATCAAAAAAAGATTGTATAGCTAGAATAAACTCCATGAAAGCAATTAAATTTTAGAGAAAAATAAACCTTTTGATACCCAAAAACGAAAACGCATAATCATTTTTGCTTTTTCAATCTTCAAAGTATAGAAATAAACCAAATAAATAAGCAAACTAGCACCCCATTTCATCAATTCGCGAGCAAAACTCATCAAAAGTTCAAAGTAACCGATGTTTTTAGCACGTATTTTTTCACTTTTACCTATTTCGATGGCTTGTTTTTTGATAAAATCGAATGTTAAACGCTTTTCGGGTACTAAATGATTCACTTTGGCATTGGGAATGTAAGCAACTTGCTCGCCAGCATTCAGTAAACGATAAAATAGGTCTTTTTCTTCCCCTCCTTGCATTCCTGCTCCTACTCGTCCCAAATTCACATTAAAATTTCCATATTTTTTGAAAACTTGACTGCGAAAAGCCATATTTGCACCAATAGGAAAGCTGCGATTCTTAAAAAATTGAATTTCGTCGCCCAAATCAATAACAGAAACCAGCGGCATAAGGTATTTAGACATCCAAACAGGTTGTTTTCGCTCCCAATGTGGATAAATTCGACCTCCTCCTGCTGCAATTTGCTTGTTTTCGAGGAAAAAACGATTTATTTCGGTCAGATAATTGTTAAAAGCAAAGGCATCGTCGTCGATAAACACAATAATTTCACCTTTTGCCTCATCAATTCCTCTATTTCGAGCGTGCGAAAGCCCTTGTTTGTGTTCAACAAAATATCGAAAATTCAGTTCGGGATATTTTTCGGCAAACTGAGTACAAATAATTTCAGTACTGTCAGTGCTTTTGTTATTTACCAAAACAATTTCAAATTCTGTTTTATTGAAATTCTGTTTTGCCAAACTTTCCAATGCACTTGGCAAGTATTGCTCTCTGTTATATGTACTTACAATTACCGATAGTTTCATTTTTTAATTTATAAATCAATGACCCCAAAATTGAGTCTTTTAATAAAAAACAAACTTTTTTTTAATTATTGAAATCGTTTTGCACTTAACTAGCATCTACGTGAAGAGCAAAATTTTTAACTATAATTTTTCACATTCTAATTAACAACTTCCTCCAATAATCTTGTTTTTTGCAAAATTGTACCATTGTATTTTTTAATTATTTTTTTTAGTTTTAAGTATTCTGGATTATTTTCGTACTGAGGAACAGAAACTTTTGAAAGAACAATCCTTGCATTTACAATTTTAGCATCTATTTCCGGCAATAGTATTTCAATAGTACGCTTAATTTGTTTTACAGCTTGCATGAAATCACTTCCTTTCATCTCAATAAAATAAAGTGTAAACGTATTGCAATTTAATGCTAAAAAATCACATTTCATTAATTGTTCATCTTTTATAAATCCACCGTCAATTTTTACAACACACAATTCATTCTCTCGCTCATTTTTTAATACATATTTTATTTGAGGGTGTCCTTTTTCGAAAATAGTTATAATTCTATTTCTATTGCACTTACAATATTCCGTATTTCTAAATTTCTCACAACTCATTTTTCATCAAATTCAAATAATTTATTAAATACATCATTTATTATTAAAGAAGCACTATCAATTGCCTCTGTCTTTATCAATTTTGTATCCTCATCAATAATATTTTCAATTTCGCCAAGTTTTACCATAAAAACAGATAAATCTTTTGGTGAAATATGAAATTTTTCATTAATTATTTTATTGACTTCTTTCTTTGAATTACTTGCTAATGTGCTAGCATAAACAAGATTATTTAAAGACGATAAAATGTAAGGACTATGCGTAGTTATAATTATATGAGCTTTTAACGAATTTAACAGCAACGCAATTAAATCAATTATTTCTTTTTGAGCTTCTGGATACAAGTGAGTTTCGGGTTCTTCAAAAACAACAAAAACCTTATTATTATTAAGCATATTAATAAAAATCATGTTCAATATCCATATAACTTCTTGCTGACCAGACGAAGAATAATTAATCTTAACATATTTAGTTTTATCAATAAACAATTTTTCGCCTTCAGAGTCATTAATATAACGCCCCTTCAAGATTTTTTCAATTGTTCTTTTGGCAGCATTAATAAATCCAAATTTAATTGTTTCCTCTGATAGATTAATTTTATCATTAATTAAATCGTCAAGACTTTTAAAAAAAAGAGGCTTTGTCGCATTAATTCTGTCGATAAACGCTCGCATTATATAATCAAGCTTACTTTGTTGAATGTACTGAAGTTGTTCAGAAAGAACAGTTAATAAGCTTCTTCCTGCTGGAATAAAAAGCAAATCTTTGTCATCTTCAAATAATACATTTGTTAATTCTTCAATTCGTTTGAAATAATTTTTTTTTTGCTGCTCAATAGATAAAAGTTCTGATGAGGACAAAAAAGTATTATTTATTTTGAAAACTTGTGATAAATTTGATTCAACATCAGAGATAATTTTCCTTAATTCTTTTTTAAAGCGACTACTAAAAACAGGATTAATATATTTTCCTCTAAGATTTATTGTAATTGATTTTTCATTTCCATAATGATATTCTAAATGTATATCTCTCAAATGTACAGTTGTCCCCCAGAAATCGAGAAATTTTGAGCGAATGCGTTTTCCGATATTCCCAAAATCTCTATCAAAATTATTATTTTCAACTGCTTCTAATAAATATTTAAGTACGTCATTTCTTAATGATTTAAAAAAATAAATACTTTTACTTATTGTACTTTTCCCACTTGCTTGTTGTCCAATAAAAACAAGTATTTGACTTATTTCTAAATCAATATCTTTAACTGGACCAAAATTTCTTATAATTATTCTTTGCATAGTACTATTTTTACAAACAACCCAACAAAAATAGGAATAAATTGTGAATTATCAATTATCAATTATCAATTATCAATTATCAATTAT
>DZBP01000272.1 GCA_022729915.1 Draconibacterium orientale
GGAGTATTCTTTATTATATTTTGGACAAAAAAATAACCCTTTGGAAATAAAAAACTACGAAAAAATGGAAATTTCAGAGCGTTTAAATATTTTTAAATACGTGATTGATAAAAGAGAATGGAGACGAGATTTATTTTCTGATAGAACAAATAAAATAAAATTATCAGATTTTTCACATCAAGCAACATTTGATTTGATAGATAAAAATAAAAGAAACGAAAAAATTATATAAATTTGTAATGAAATTGAATATTTCTTACAAAGATATGATTGTATATGCGATAATTGCGGGCTTTTGTGGTAGGTTGAAATATTTGTGCAACTTTGAAACGAAAGTACCTTGAAATACAGCAACATACGCATATTGTTTTTCACTACCGCAAACTATAACATGACCAAATAACAAACAATTGACTCAAAACGAACGATATGCCACTAAGTTGGAATGAAATAAAATCGAGGGCAATTAAATTCTCAAAAGAATGGGAAACTGAAACCAAAGAACATTCGGAAGCGAAATCGTTTTGGGACGGTTTTTTTGATGTGTTTGGTGTGAATAGGCGAAGATTAGCCAGTTTTGAACATGCGGTGAAAAAATTGGGCAACCGACAAGGCTTTATCGATTTGTTTTGGACCGGAAATTTGATTGTTGAGCACAAATCGAAAGGTAAAAACCTCGACCGCGCCTTTGAGCAGGCACTGGACTATTTTCAGGGATTGAAAGATGCCGAATTGCCAAAATATATTCTGGTTTCCGATTTTCAACGTTTTCGTTTGTACGACTTGGAAACAAATAATTTTAAAGATTTTGAACTCAAAAATCTACACCTGAACATTAAATTATTTGGTTTTATCTTAGGTTTTCGTAAGCAACAAATTCGCGATGAAGACCCGATAAACATAAAAGCAGCTGAAAAAATGGGCAAACTTCACGATTTGCTCAAAGAAAACGGGTACGATGGGCATGAATTGGAAGTATATTTAGTTCGCTTGTTGTTTATGCTCTTTGCCGACGATACCGGAATTTTTGAAAAAGATATTTTTTTGGATTTTGTTGAAAACCACACAGCCGAAGACGGCTCAGACCTTGCCCCAAAATTAGCGCAACTTTTTAGTGTACTGAACAAACCACAAGATAAACGACCAAAAAACCTTGATGAAATTTATATGCAGTTTCCGTACATAAACGGAAAACTTTTTGAGGAAAACCTCAGCATTGCGTCATTTGATAAGCAAATGCGGAATATTTTACTCGAAGGTTGCGGTTTGGATTGGGGTTTAATTTCGCCAGCTATTTTTGGTTCTCTGTTCCAAAGTATTATGGACAAAACCGCTCGCCGAAATTTGGGCGCACACTATACCAGCGAAAAAAATATACTCAAACTAATAAAACCTTTGTTTTTGGACGAACTTTGGGCTGAGTTTGAACGAATACAAAACGACCGTTCGGGTTTAAACTATTTTCATAATAAAATTACAAAACTTCGTTTTCTTGACCCCGCTTGTGGTTCGGGTAATTTTTTGATTATTGCTTATCGCGAATTGCGCGAAATAGAACTGAAGGTTGTTTATCAGATGTTGAAACTCGATAAATTACTATTTCAGATGACCTTTTCAAAAGTGGAAGAGATTTTTAAAGTTTCGGTTTCGCAATTTTACGGAATTGAAATTGATGAATGGGCGGCACGAATTGCCGAAGTAGCTATGTGGTTGGTTGACCACCAAATGAACATTAAGGCAAGTAACATGGTAGGCAAATATATTGCTCGCATTCCGCTTGTAAAATCGGCAAAAATAGTAAACGACAATTCGTTAGCTATTGATTGGGCAAGTTTGTTGAACAACGAAAAAACCATTACTATTTATGCAGAGCAAGCTGATATTATTCAATACACAGTGAAAGAACCAGAAGTCAAATATGGAAAAGTAAGGGTTATTGCAGACCATTACAAATTAGTTGACCAAGTGTATCCCGAAGAAAAACCGGAAAATATTGATTATGATTATATTTTAGGAAATCCGCCGTTTATTGGCAAACAATTACAAACCGAACAGCAAAAAGCTGATTTAGAGAAAGTTATGCAAGGAATAAAGGGCGCAAATGTATTGGATTACGTTGCCTGTTGGTATCTGAAAGCCGCAAAATACATACAAGGCACAAATATAAAAGCGGCTTTTGTTTCCACCAATTCCATTTCGCAGGGCGAACAAGTAGGAATTTTGTGGAACGAAATGTTTAACCGATACAAAGTTAAAATTCATTTTGCACATCGCACTTTTCGTTGGAGCAACGAAGCCAAAGGAAATGCAGCCGTTCATGTGGTAATTATCGGTTTTGCCAATTTCGACACCACCAACAAATTATTATTTGATTACGAAGATATTAAATCAGAAGCACACGAAGTAAAAGTTAAAAATATTAATCCGTATTTGATTGACAGTAATGATATTGTTGTTTTGAAGAGAACAAATCCGATTTCAAATGTACCTTCTATTATTTATGGAAACAAAATAGTAGATGGCGGTTATTATTTATTTAATGATGCTGAAAAATCAGAATTCATTGAAAAAGAACCAGAGGCAATGAAATATTTCAAACCAATATTGTCTGGTGATGAGTTTATAAATGGTAAAAATAGATGGGTATTAGATTTAAAGGAAATTTTACCAAACGAATTAAAAAAGTATCCTTTAATATATGAAAGAGTAAAAGCAGTTGCAAAATATCGTAGTGAAAGTTCCAAAGATAGCACACGTGAAAAGAGTAAAACCCCTACACTTTTTGCAGAGACAAGGCAACCGGAAAGTAATTTTCTTTTAATACCAAGAACTTCTTCTGAATTAAGAAAATATATTCCGTTTGGTTTTTACTCTAAGGATTACATTGTTAATGATAGCTGTATTGCGTTGCCAAATGCAACTCTTTACCTTTTTGGTCATCTCACTTCCCAAATGCATATAACTTGGGTAAAATATACTTGCGGAAGACTAAAAAGCGATTTTAGATATTCAAACACAATAGTTTACAACAACTACCCATTTCCCAAAGACGTAAGTAACAAACAGAAAGAGCGTGTAGAAAAAGCTGCGCAAAAAGTTTTAGATGCACGGGCTAATTATCCAACAAGCAGCTTAGCGGATATGTATGACCCGATTTGTATGCCGCCCAATTTGGTAAAAGCCCACAAAGAACTGGACAAGGCAGTAGATTTGTGCTATCGCTCGCAGCTGTTTACAAACGAGCGTGCACGAATTGAGTTTTTGTTTGATTTGTATAGTGGGTATGTTGCACCCTTGCAAGCACAAATAGACAAACAATACAAGATAATAAAGAAAAAGAAAAAATAAATATCTCTGCAACATCGCATTTAGCGGACAGAGGTTGGTGGATAGCATTTACTTAACGATTAATGTTTAATAAAAAAACGTTTCGCTATTTGAATTAATAATTTCATGTAAAAACACTAAAGTGCAATTTTATTTGGAGCAAACATTTTTGTAATCAAATAAATGTTTAGCACTTGCTAAAATAAAATATACAATTTAATTCAACATGAATGACATTTTTTATGTAAAATATTGAAAATCAATAACCCCGAC
>DZBP01000273.1 GCA_022729915.1 Draconibacterium orientale
CTAAGTCGGCTTTCTAAGAATTTAAAAGTTAATGGATTGAAAAACATCCATGAAAGAGAACTACGTTCTTTTCGTTTATTTTATAAAGTATATCATCATTTTTCAAATATTTTATTCGATAGTAGAAATGAAATTCGGGGGACAGTGTCCCCCATTTTGCAGAATCTTCAAATTCGGGGCGCAGCGTCCCCCGAATTGAAGAAGAACGATTTCGAGCTATCGGTCGAAAAAATACTTCCCAAATTGTCTTATTCACACTTTGAATTGCTAATAACCATCGAAAACCCTTTGAAACGTGCTTTTTATGAGATAGAATGTATCAACGGAACGTGGAGTACTCGCGAACTGGAACGACAAATCAATTCGTTGTATTACGAGCGCATGGGAATGTCGCTCGACAAGGAAAAATTGAGCGAGCTTGCCAATAAAAATGCTGAAAACCTTCAACCTGCCGATTTTATTAAAAACCCGATGACTTTTGAATTTCTCGGTTTACCGATAACCGCTATTTTGGAAGAAAATCAATTGGAAAAGGCATTGATTGACAACTTAGAACATTTTTTGCTCGAACTGGGAAACGGTTTTTGTTTTGAAGCCCGACAAAAACGCATTCTCATCGACGATGAATATTTTTACATCGATTTGGTTTTTTATCACCGCCTATTGAAATGTCATGTTTTGGTAGAAATTAAAACCGAAAAATTTACTCACGAAAATATTGGGCAGCTCAATGTTTACTTGCAATATTACAAAGAGCAAGTAATGCAAAAAGGCGACAATCCACCCATTGGAATATTGCTTTGCACCAAAAGCAAACCCAACATGGTAAAATACGCCACAGCTACAACCCAGCAGCTTTTTGTTTCGGAATACCGCCTCAACTTGCCCACCGAAGCCGAAATACAGGCGTTTGTGGAAAGCAAAGTAAAGCTAACAAATTTCTAACAAACCTCGAAAAATGAACGAACGAAACAGAAGTATTGAAAAAAACAAGCAGATTTTCATTCGTGCATTCGAGGCAATTTTTTTATTTTTTTCCAATGAATAAAATTAAAAAATGTATTTTTGAAACCGAAACCGATTTTGTTAGCATCGAATTTCATTAAAAAATTTTGTAATGTGCTTTTCAACAACGAATTAAAAAATAGGATTTTGTAAAAAAAATAAAATAACAAAATATGTTACCCGAAAACATTAAAAACGATTTTAAAAACATAGTTTTTGAAATAAAACAAGCACATAATAAAGCATTACAATCGGTTAATACTGAATTATTAACTTTGTATTGGAATATAGGAAAAATTATTTCAGAAAAAATTAAAAACTCAAACTGGGGCGACAATGTAATTGATAGTCTTTCGGAATATATTAAGATGAATGAACCTGAAATAAAGGGGTTTAACAGACGAAACTTGTACCGAATGCGCGAATTTTACGAAACTTATTCTAACAACCTAAAAGTGTCCACACTGTGGACACAATTGAGTTGGTCGCATCATCGCCATATTATGAGCAAAACTAAAACAATAGAAGAAAAAGAATTTTATATGCTTTTGGCAATAAAAGAAAAACACTCGGTTCGCGAATTGGAACGTATTATTGACAGCGGATATTTCGAGCGTTATATGCTTTCCGATACAAAAGCAATTCCCAATATTTCGATTGCTAAACATCTGAAACATTCTGAAATTCAACAAAATATATTGGATACTTATTCTCTTGAATTTTTACAGTTGCCAAAAACGCATTCCGAAAAAGACTTACAACAAGCTATTGTGGAAAATTTAAAAAAGTTTATTCTTGAAATTGGACGAGATTTTTCATTTGTAGGACAAAATTATCGTATTCAAGTAGGGAACAAAGATTTTTATGTTGATTTATTATTTTTTCACCGCGAATTGCAGTGTTTGGTAGTTTTTGAATTGAAAGTTACTGAATTTAAACCAGAATATATCAGTAAAATGGATTTTTACTTAGAAGCCATCGACCGTCAAATAAAAAAACCTCACGAAAACCCAAGCGTTGGCGTGATACTCTGTAAAGACAAAAACGACGAAATTGTTGAAATTGCATTAAGTCGTAGTTTATCGCCCACCATGATTGCTAAATACGAAATTGAACTGATAAACAAAGACTTACTTCGTAAAAAATTGCATGAATTTTATGAATTGGAAAAACAAACTTTTAACAATTCTAATACAAACTAATAAACCTCGAAAAAAGAACGAACAAAACATAAGCAATAAAAAACACGAAAATTTTTATTCGTGCATTTGTGGCAGCTTTTTTTTATTTTTATCAGAAAGTAAATTCTAAAAAAATGCTCAAAATATTTTTTATCATTTTCATAAAAAAATAAAAAGTTTTTCTTTATTTTTACAAAAAAAATCTAAACCTTAAAATTTATGAATAAAAAACAAAAATGAACATAGAACAGCTTACAAATCAGATAAAACAAGTACACGAAGAATTGTACAAAAAAGCAATTTTGGCGGTAAACATTTCGCTTACTTTGCGCAATTGGCTACAAATATGGAAAACAAAATAATACTTTATCAAAACGATACCGGAAAAGTTTCGGTAAGTGTAATTTTTGAAGACGAAAATTTTTGGCTTACCCAAAAGGCTATGGCTGAATTGTTTGGTGTAGATGTAAGAACTACCAATGAACATTTACAAAACATTTATCATTCGCACGAATTATTGCGGGAAGCAACTATCCGGAAAATCCGGATAGTTCAAAAAGAAGGTAAACGTGATGTTTCAAGAGAATTGGAATTTTACAACCTCGATGCCATTATTGCAGTTGGCTATCGTGTAAATTCAAAAGAAGCCACACAATTTAGAATTTGGGCTACAAACACATTGAAAGAATTTATAATCAAAGGGTTTGTTCTCAACGACGAAATGCTTAAAAATGGTCGTCCGTTTGGAAAAGATTATTTTGACGAGCTTTTGGAACGCATTCGCGAAATACGTGCGAGCGAACGCCGTTTTTATCAAAAAATCACCGATATTTATGCGCTTTCTGCCGATTACAGCAAGGAAGCTGAAACCACAAAAAATTTCTTTGCTTCGGTACAAAACAAATTGCATTGGGCAATTACCGGAAAAACTGCCGCCGAAATTGTTTATACCGAAGCAGATGCCACAAAAATTTACATGGGCTTAAAAACTTGGAAATATGCACCCAACGGGAAAATTATGAAGGCTGATGTTTCCATTGCCAAAAATTATTTAAACCAAGAACACATTAACGAACTTAACCGAATGGTTTCGGCATATTTAGATTTGGCTGAAAACAATGCCAAGCGGCAACAAGTAATGTTTATGAAAGATTGGGTAGAATTTTTGCATAAATTTTTAGAACTCTCAAATTATCCCATTTTAAACGACAAAGGAACGGTTTCGCATCTCGAAGCCAAACTAAAAGCTGAAAACGAATTTGAAAAATACCGTGTAATTCAAGATAATTTGTATATCTCTGATTTTGACCAACAAATTAAGAAATTGAAAAAATAACTCATAACTCGCAATTCCCATGAAACCCCAACTCATAACAGAACTCGAAAAAGAACTAAATTGTACTTTTAAAC
>DZBP01000078.1:0-7120 GCA_022729915.1 Draconibacterium orientale
AAAATTAAAAATTAAAAATTAAAAATTAAAAATTAAAAATTAAAAATTAAAAATTCATAATTCATAATTCATAATTAAATTTAAAAATTTTGATTGTTTTTTTAGGAATAAATTAAAATAAATTAGTATATTTGCAAATACTTCATATCTAACAAAAAATAAAAACGTGAATTTAAATTATTTCATAAAAGATATTCTCTATACGCATGAGCAAGTGGTGATTGCAGAGCTTGGCACATTTGTGCGAAATACAGAACCGGCAAAACTAAGCGAAAACAAAGACGCTATTTTAGCACCCAAAGTTAGTTTTCAGTTTGATGCAAATCAAACAGTTAGTGATGGCGTACTTTCGAACTATTTAGTTCAGAATGGAAAAATTTCGCCACAGGAAGCTGAAAGTATGATTATCGATTACGTTTTAAATCTCAAAAAAAGATTTCAAAACGGCGAATCGGAAGATTTTGACCAGATAGGAACTCTAAAATACAATGAAGAGCATCAAGTTGTTTTTACACCTGCCGATGAATCAAGCTTTGTACCCAACACTGCATTAGCCGAACTAAAAGTAACTCCGCTAAAAGAAGAGGAAATTGTACCCGACAAAAAAGAAACGACCAAAAGACCAATTGGCATTTGGATAGCTATTGCGGCTGCTGTAATTTTAGTTTTGGTAATGATTTTTCCGGTGCGTAATTATCTGCAAGAGCGCAAAATAAAAGCGCAAGCCGAAGCAAAAGCCGAAGCCGAAAAACTTGCTAAAGCCAATGTTAATGATGTAGTTTTAGACGAAAAAGAAGTGTTAGAAGAAGAAACTGCTGAAGATAACTCGAAATCTGAAACATTAGCCAATCCAAATATTAAATTTCATATTATAGCCGGAAGTTTTAAAGAAACTAAAAATGCTGAAAACTTAAAAAGCGAATTGATAAAAAAAGGCTACGATGCCTTTGTTTTACCTATCGACGGCGAATGGTACAGAGTTTCTATGGCTGGTTTTACCGACAGGCAAGCGGCTGAAGCTGAAATGAAAAAAATTAACGCCGACGGAGCTAAATACGAAATTTGGCTTTATATCATTCCTTAAAATACAAAAATACTTTTATTGTTTTTCTTTTTTTGGAAAAACAATAAAAGCTTTAAGCATCATTTTACTATAAATCTTTTATTAAATTAAAATAAAATACTATGAGCCTTGAAGAAGAAAACTTAAACCAAACTGAAAAAAACGAAGAGCAAAGTGCTAATTTTGAACAGAAAATAGATTTTAGCGGTAAAGGCTACAATTTCAATCCGGTTCAGCGCAATGCAAAAATAATGACCGACGATGAGTACATCACTCAACGGGTTGATGTGCAAATGAATTGGTACGATAACAAAGCGTCTTTTCTTCAAAAAAAATATAAAAAATTTAAACGTTGGGAAATAGCCATTGCAGCCAGTGTTCCGGTATTGATTGGTTTTGCTGCCATGAGTGTGATGGAACATACCGTTTTAATTAAAGATGTGTTTACGGATAAAAATGGGGTAGAAAGAATCGTAAACTATTTAACGCTTTCAAGCCTTCTTCAAGTATTTGCAGCCGTTGCGGGTGTTGTAATCATTATTCTTAAAGGATTTAATGATTTAGAAGAATATCAAAAAAACTGGAAAGAATATAGAGCGAGTGATGAGGCACTTAAGCAAGAAAAATTTAAATACCTCACACGTACAGAACCTTACGATGAAGCTGATGCATACCCAATGTTTGTGGAAAAGATAGAATCAATTTTGAGCAAAGAGCGCCAACAGTGGAAAGTTATTTCAAAAGCAACAAACGAAATAACCGAAAAAGCTCAAGAAAGCCTCGCTAACCAAATGAACAAATTTCAAGAAGAAAAAGACTTGAAAAAGGAACCAGAAAAAAAAGACATAAAAACAGAAGCTGAAGCAAAAGCAAAAGGTTAAAAAATAAGGATTATCTAAAAAAAGTACAACCAAGTCGTCTGATGAATTTTCAATTAGTTGTTTAGCAATAGAATATAATTTGATATTTCAATAAATAATTCATCAGAAGACTTTTTTTTAACAGCTTCAGATTATTCAAAAATAAAGAGTTTAAACTTTATAACAGAACAAATGGCTAAAGTATTTTTAGGCGGAACGGTAAACAATTCGCAATGGCGCGAAGAGTTGATACCTCGGTTGAATGTAGATTTTTTCAATCCGGTAGTTGAAAATTGGACTGACGAAGCTTACAAAAAAGAATTGGCAGCACGCGAAAGTTGCGATTTTTGTTTGTATGTGCTCACACCCAAAATAAGCAGTTTTTATTCCATAGCCGAAGCTATCGACGATTCAAACAAACGTCCACAAAAAACTATTTTCTGTTTTTTACTCGACGATGAAGGTCAAAAATTTAGCGATTTTCAAATAAAATCGATGAAAGCAATAGGCAAAATGGTTAAGGAGAATGGCGGACAGTGGCTAAATTCGATTGACGAAATAGTCAGTTATTTAAATTCTAAAGCATAACATAAAAAAAATTGAATGCAAATAGGATTGTATTTTGGTTCATTTAATCCAGTTCACATTGGGCATTTGGCTATTGCCAATTACATTCTCGAATACAGCAAATTAGAACAAATTTGGTTTGTTGTTAGCCCGCAAAACCCATTTAAAGAAAAAAAAAGTTTGCTCAAGGATTATCACCGTGTTGAGTTATTGCACCGTGCCATTGGTGAAAATACTGCATTTAAGGTTTCAGATATTGAGCTTAAATTGCCGCAACCTTCTTATACTATCGACACCTTAGCTTATTTGCACGAAAAATATCCAGCACATTCATTCTCAATCCTAATGGGTTCAGATAATATTACTTCATTTCATAAATGGAAAAACTACGAACAAATCTTGGAATATTACAGCTTATTTGTTTATCCAAGAGCCGATTACAAAGGAAGCAACTTCGATGCACACCCAAAAGTTCAATTTATTAATGCTCCACAAATTGAAATTTCGTCAAGTTTTATTCGTCAAGCCATAAAAGAAGGCAAAAAATTACCTTTTTACATGCCTACCGAAGCTTACAATTATTTAGAAGAAATGAATTTTTATAAGAAATAAAGCTACTTGTTTGATATTGAGTTGTTTAAAATAAATCTAATAGAATTTGATGAACTTAGAATCGCATATTCAGAACCGAAACAAAATAGCAGAACTTTTTCCGGAAATCATTCAAAACGATACCATTAATGTGTCTGTTTTAAAAGAACTCTTAGGACTTGATGAAAACACTCAAGCTTTTGGTTTGCAATGGTTGGAAAAAAATAAAACAATCGAAAATATTCAAAAACCCAGCCATTCAAAACTTACTGTTTGCAAAGAAAAAAGCGTTTGTTTTGAGAACACGAAGAACCTTTTAATCGAAGGCGACAACTTGGAAGCGATGAAGATTTTGGAAAAAACGCACACCGAAAAAATAAAAGTAATCTATATCGACCCACCGTATAACACTGGAAAAGATAGTGTTTATGGCTATTCCGACAAATTTAGACAAGAAAAAAAATCAAAAACAAACAAAGCACAAACTACTTTTATAAAAAATACAGACAACGATGCCTTTTTTCACTCTTCATGGCTCAATATGATGTATCCTCGAATGGTTTATGCTCGCAAATTATTGGCTAACAATGGAATAATGTTTGTTTCGATAGATGACAACGAAGTATTTAATTTGAAGTTATTACTCGACGAAGTATTTGGAAGTCAGAATTTTATAGGTGAATTTATTTGGCACAACCGAACTACCCCCAACGATGCAGGGTTAGGATTTGCAACTGACCATGAGTTTATACTAATTTATGCAAAAAACAAAACTGCTTGCAAATTTAAAGGCATTGCAAAAGATTTTTCGGGTTACAAAAACCCAGACAACGATTCGCAAGGCGATTGGACTGCCGACAATCCATCTGCTGCAAGTGGTAACGAGTCGTATCGGTTTCCAATAGAAAATCCATTTACAGGCGAAATCTATTTTCCACCACAAGGTCGTTACTGGGCTTTTTCGCCCAAAAGAGTAGAGGAATGGTCTAAATCTGGCAAACTTTTATTTCCAAAAGTAGCCAATAAAAACTTTGTTCTGAAAAAATACAAAAGCGAATTGCGCAGTCAATTAAAACCAATTGGTTCAATTTTAACCGGAATTTTAACTTCAAGAGGCACCAAGGAGCTGAAAGAACTCTTTGAGCAAGGAAGCCCTTTTAAATACCCAAAACCAACGGAATTGATAAAAGTTTTGATAGAACAAACAACAGAAGACAACGATATTGTTCTCGATTTTTTTGCAGGTTCTGGCTCAACAGGGCATGCAGTTTATGCACATAATTTTGAAAACAACGCAAAAGTGCAATTTATTTGTATTCAAATAGATGAAGAATATTCGCATGCTGACAAAACGTACAACAATCAGTTTAAAGTTGTTTCGGACATAACTCACGCACGCTTAGTAAAATCTGCTCAACTGTTTGATATTGAGCTTAAAAACTCAGAAAAACAATCTGAGTTCGATTTTGGTTTTCGATTTTATAAGCTCACCGATTTGTAAAAAAATGATTACTTTTAGCAATTCTTTGGGCTATAAAATGAAAATGCCGGCATCCTCATACCGACATTTTACTATCAACCAATCCAAAACTATTTATTAACCTACCCATAAAACGCATTTTATTTTAAAATATTTTACATTATTAAAAAAAAAAAACTTTTTTTTTAAACTACTTCGTTTTAGTCTTTTTTTATGGTTTTTAATATTTTGGGAATGTTTTTTTTGAAAGAATTACCATTGATATCAAATAGTTGTGCTTTTTTTAGATGATTGAGAATGTTTCCAAAATTTGATTTTAAACTTACAAGCCTTTTTTTCTGGGCATCTAATTTCAAAAACTCTTCACCAAGCTCCAAACCTGCTTTTAATTTATGGTCTAAAGCCTTAATTTCGCCACTAATTTTTACGGTTGCTTCCATTTGAAAGCGCCAATCTAAAAATTCAGAATCTAAATACAAACCCACAAATTGCTTTTCATGAAGATTCTTATTCAAATAAAGATGAAACGTATCAAATGCTAGCCAAGAAGATTCTTTGGGTTTTGTAGTAATTATGGATACTACAAGGTCTGCTTCATTTATTTTTTGATTTAAAGCATCAGTAATAAAAGTACCGTTCTGATTTTCCAAATCGGTAATATCTATTGCGCCATTTTCATTAAGCAATTCTTTAATTGAACTTGCTATGTTACTTTCAGTGTGGTGGTAAGATAAAAAAATCTTTTTAGGCAAAAGTACGCTATCAAGGTCAATAAATGCCGGTTTTTCTTTTCGAGTTTCGTCTAATAATGAGAGCAAATGCTCAATAATAATATTGTTTTCTTGTTCAAAAACTTCATTTGTTATTCTTTCGAGTGTTTTATCACTTCGGTTTGTTTTATTCTTAACCATTAAATCCAATGCGTGCTCGTGTAAATGTTCGTGATATTCTTTCACATAATCTACAAAAATTTTAATGGCTTTCGTTATTTTCCCATTCTCTACTAATTCTAGTATTTCTTTTTTTATTGGCATAATAAAAAAGTAAGTCGGTTAATAATTCATTCGTTTAAGTTATTGGTTTTATTATGTTGCTAGCTAATTAATTCAGACCAAAATAACTTTATGCTCTTCGTTAAATCCAGCCAAAGCAATTGCATTTTTTCCATATTTGTATGACATTTCGATGTTTTTACCATTGGCTAAAGCTCTATAAAACCCAGTAGCAAAGGCTATTGCCGATTTATCTCCTATCGAATCGATCATTCCGATAACATTTTTCACATATTTTTTTATGGTCGAAGCTTGCTCAGCTGAATAGCAAGCATTTAGAATTACTACTTGTACATTTGCTTCAGCAGCAACCAATTCAAACAATCCATCAAGCGCAGCTTGGGATAATGCTTTTCTATTTCCTTTTTCATCTTCAATAATCAAACCTGACAAAAGTGGAGGTTTTTCAACACTTCTATTGGTTTCTTTCATTTCTCCTGTTCCAAATCCGTGCCCCGAAAAATGAAATATATTTGGTCGATATTTTTGTATAGCTTGGTGCAATTTGTTTGGTGTAATATTGGTATCAAGCTTCAAATCAAATTTATCGTGTTCGGGGCTTTCTTGCAATATTTTTTGAATTTCTACAAATTCAGTATCTAATTGCAACTTTGAAGTGTCGGCAGGGTTGGCTGAAAGAAATAAAATTCTTAAACCTTCATTTCCAAGTAGTTCATCACTGTTATTTGTAGTATTACTGGAAGTATTATCTATTTCTAAAGTACTTTTAATTTCGTCGAGAAATTGCAATAGCAGATAATTTATTTTACTTACCGACTGCGTTCTTTCTTGTTGCGAAATGAACATTTCATTTATTTTCAAATCCGACCATTGCAAATGGATTAATTTAAATTTATTAAGCAAAGAATCGTCAGCTTTTGTTTCAAAGTATTTATTTAATTCTTTAAAAACCTGTTCGGTACGAGCTTGGGCAATAAAGTTTTTCAAATTATCGATATTCATAGTTTCGCTTTTAAGTAATAAAAAATCAAATGTACAAAAAGAAAATGAAATTTAAAAGTTTTTTTGAAACTTTAATGCGTAAGTAACTTGCATATTGAGTGCTTTTTGGAGTTTTAACCATTGTTGTGGACCTAAAGCACTTACACTAATGGGAGGATATTTTGCAATGCCTTTGGGCGTGCGTTGGTGAAGAATTATATGCTTCCTTAATCCGCCAAATGATTTTTTAACTTCAAATTTCACAAACAATTTTTTATTGATTTCAATGGCTCTGGGCTTCATTAAAAAAGGGTGAGCATTGTAAAAACGAAAAGTTAATTTTTCGTCGCTGTCTTTGAATGAGAAATAAAATGGCTGAGAAAAGAGTAAAAGTAGGTAAATGAGGGTAGTCAAAATGGCAAAGCCCAGCACTACAATATTGTCTTTTATTCCGTTCAAAAAAGTCCAAAAATAAAGCGTTACCATCAAAAAAGCTAAAATCCAGAAAAATAAGGTTGCTTTTGTGCTTGTTAATTTATTGTCTATAATCATGCCTGTTGTTTTT
>DZBP01000078.1:7220-14568 GCA_022729915.1 Draconibacterium orientale
TGTTGTTTTTGTTAATCAATTTTTGCAAAAATAATATTTTTTTTGAATAAATATTTAAGTTTCAGTTTTCGCTTGCTTTTTTTTGAAAAAAATCCAAATTTCGGACGTCTAATTTTAATGTCCGAAGTTTGGATTTTTGTTTGCTTTAATACAAAATTACTTACAAAAAGTTGCTTTAATTCGTTTTTCAAATTCATTGAGCATTTCAGTTGAAAAATCTAAATGTGTTACCAAACGAACGGTATATTTACCAAAAGAACTTCCTAAAATGCCAATTTCTTTAAGTTTACGCAAAAATTCGGCACTTGTAATGTTATCTTTTAAATTAAAAATGACGATGTTTGTATGAACCGGCAAAACGTGTTTTACTTGAGGTAAAATACTTAAAATATCGCCAATAATGCGTGCATTTAAGTGGTCTTGAGCTAATCGTTCTATGTGGTTATCAAGAGCATAGATTCCAGCGGCGGCTATGTATCCGGCTTGACGCATGGCTCCTCCAAAAACTTTGCGAAAACGGCGAGCATCGGTTATAAAATCGTTATCGCCAATAATTAACGAGCCAATTGGTGCTCCTAATCCTTTTGACAAACATACCGAAATGGAGTCGAAAGGTTTAGCAAAATCAGCCGGATTTTGTTCGGTTTCAGTTAATGCGTTGAAAATACGAGCACCATCAACGTGTAATTTCAAGTTATTCTTTAAGCAAACTTCTTTTATTTTTTCAATTTCGGCAAATTCATAATAGGCTCCGCCTCCTTTATTGGTTGTATTTTCCAATGCCACTAATTTGGTACGTGCATAATGAAACTCAGTAGGATTGATGTTTTCAGCCACTTCTTCAGCTTTTATGCAGCCTCTATCGCCTTTTAATAATCGAACCGATGCTCCTGAGTTTAGCGCAATTCCACCACCTTCAAAATTATAAATGTGTGCTGTTTGGTCACAAATTACTTCGTCGCCGGCATGTGTGTGCACTTTTATGGCAATTTGGTTTGCCATAGTTCCTGAAGGAGTATAAAGTGCAGCTTCTTTTCCGAAAATCTGTGCAGCTTTGATTTCCAAAGCATTAACTGTTGGGTCTTCACCAAAAACATCATCGCCTACTTTTGCAGCAAACATTGCTTCAAGCATTCCTTGCGTTGGGCGAGTAATTGTATCACTTCTTAAATCTATAGTCATTTTTATATCTGTTTTTTTTATTACAATCGGCTTCAATTCCAATCTTTTGCAACTGGTAAGCTTGCAAACTTAATAAAAATCTTACTAATTACATCTAAAAAAGTGTTTAATTTATAAAATGTTTATTCAGTTTACGATTTTACCAACATCACACAATTTTTGCAATCAAATTCGAGCAAAAATTTTTGATTGTTGTATTTTAAATAACTTGGTATTTCTGTTGATGTTGGTTTTTGGTATTTTTGGCATAATCCTAAATTGTATTTTATGCAAAGTTTTGTAATCATTAATTGCTTATTTTCATTGTTTTCGGTTAATTCAAATGCTTTTTCAATGTTTTTTACGCCATGTCTTTGGTAAAATTTGGCAGCCAATGAGTTTGATATATTGGCTTTGTAATTTAACTCTTGTTCAAAATATGGAAAATCGTTTGGTTGGTGTAAAATTTCTTCAGGCTTATAATTTGAACCTAATTTGTGATTTAATTCTTCTAAAGCACTTCTTCTCAACTCATTGAGTTTTGAGGCTTGAATAAAGTAAACGGAGTCAAAATTTATATGCAAACTTGAAATTTTAAAAATAGTTCCTCCTACTTTCGATAATTGATTTTTAATTGCACTTAAAGTTTTTTCCTTATTAGTAGCTATTTCTTTCTCTAATTCAATGGTTTGAAATGAGGTGTAATTTCCAGTTTCAGTGCTTGCGGTCAAACTAAAACCGTTTTGAGTTTCATTAAAAACTAAATTGACCGGAATGTAACGACAGTTTTCAATTGACGAAAGCAATTTTATAAATTGATGGTCGTGATTTCTAAATAGTTCAAAATCTTTTTTTAGTAACGAAATTTGATTTGTGTAAATTTTTTTGTCCACTATTTTTTCAACTCTCAATCCAATTAATTCTTTGTTTTCATTCAAAAAGCAAAGTCCATCGCCATTGTTAATCTCTTGATTTGTTTGTATTTGGAAAAAATCTTTTGTTACAGCTGAAATTTTACCAAGTGGTTTGCCCAATGATTTTGGAGTATCAAGCGAATGAATTCCTTCTTTTCTTCCATTTAAAAAATAGTCGGAATATTTTCTATTGAACGTTTTTTCAGTATCTGGTTCAAAATCAAATTGAAATGTGCCAATAGAAGTGGTTTTGTATTCGTGTTTATTTTCTAAATGTGCGTCAATTTTTTTTCGATAAAATGCCGTAATATTTTTTAAATAGTTTTCGTCTTTCATGCGTCCTTCTATTTTAAATGAAGTAACGCCAATTTGTATTAATTCGTCTAAGTAATCAGCTCTATTCATGTCTTTTAACGAAAGAACATGCTTATTTTTGAGCATAGTTTTACCATTTTGGTCTATCAAATCGAAAGGCAAACGGCAAGCTTGAGCGCATTCGCCTCTGTTTCCGCTTCTTCCGCCTAAAAAATGACTTATGTAGCACTGTCCGCTGTAACTAACGCACAATGCGCCATGTACAAAAACTTCAAGCTCTGCGGTTGTATGTTTTTTAATTTCCAAAATTTGCTGCGCTGACAATTCTCGAGCTAATACTACACGTGTGAAACCTACTTTTTCTAAAAACTGCACTTTATCTATTTGAATATTATGTGCTTGCGTGCTTGCGTGAAGTGCAATGGGCGGAAGTTTCATTTCTAAAATTCCCATATCTTGAACTATCAAAGCATCAGCACCGGCTTTGTAAAGTTGCCAAATTAATTTTTCAGTTTCGTTTAATTCGTTCTCGTACAGAATTGTATTAAGTGCTACATAAACTTTTGAATGAAACCGATGAGCGTAAGTAGCCAGTTTTTCAATATCTTGCAATGAATTTCCGGCTGAAGCACGAGCCGAAAATTTTGGAGCACCAATATAAACGGCATCTGCACCAAAATTAATGGCAAGTTTCCCATATTCGTAATTTTTAGCCGGAGAAAGAAGCTCAAGCTGGTTTATTTTTGCTATTTCATCAGGCATTTTTACGGGTTTATTTTTGTTGGTTGCTTTTCAGCTTTCAGATATTCTAAATCGCGCAAATATTCTTCCCAAGTAAGTTTTCTGAAATGATTGGGAGTAGGCGGCGTTAGTTCTTCTGTTTTAAGTTGAAATATTGAGATGTTTTCTTTTATATTTTCAATAGTTACTATTTTGCAATGAACTTTATAAGCATCGCGTATAAAATGCAAAACTATATGCAAAACTTCTTCATTAATAAGCAAATAAGCTTCATTGTTGTCGATAAGAAAAGGTAAAAGTTCAGAGCCTTTTTTTAATCCTAATTGCTTTAGTTCGCTATAAAAACGAGGCGAAAAAGTATTCCAGCCCAATCCAATGGTTTTAAATTTGTAATTGTAATTTTTCAAAGGCGATTGGTTTCGTGTTCTTAAACCGACTCCGGGTTGAATCAAAATGAATTTATTTGCATAGTTTGTCTGAAGACGTTCGTAAGTTGCATTAAAATCTTCCTTTTTTTCTATTTGCAATTTCACATAGTCATTCAAAACATAAATTTGCTTGTATAAATAAAAAAATGCTAAGACCGTAAATAAACTAATAATCCATTTTTTTGTGCTTGTAAATTTGATTTCCATATTTTTCGGAAATAATGGAATTGCTACGGATAGTAAGGCAAATAAGGACGAAATAAATAAAATAGGATTTCCAATTCGAGAAGGAAAACGCTCAAAAACCAGCATGTAAAAAACAAATAAGAAAACGTAAATTACATAAAAAAGAATCCACCAATTTTGTATTGTGGAGGAATAAATAAAATGTAACAATAATATTATCAAAATAAAAAGTATAAATTTATTGTAAATTGAAGTATAATATTCTGATAAAACATTGAAATCTACATTTTTAATCATTTCCATTTTATTTGGCAACGGAAAAGAGTAATCGAATATAGTTTGAATAGTTTGTTTGTTGTATTTATTTTCATCTACAAAAATCCAAGCATTTAACATTTGGTAATCATCAATAGTCCAGTTATTTACTGATTGTATTTTTGCGTTATTCAGATTTATTCGGGCTACATTAAAATCGTGAAATTGACCACGCAAAACATTAAATTCTCTAAATTCTTTTTCTTGTTGATTTAGGTCAGTCAATTTATAAAGATAATTAAAAGTGTAGGCAAAAGCTAACGGAAGTAAAAAAATAAGGAAAGGTTTCCATAATCGTTTAAAATGAATTATTATGATAAGCAGAAGTATAGGAAATCCAAAAGCGATAACGCCCAAAATTGCTTTTATTCGCACCAAATACGAAAATGAAAAAAGGACTCCAAGAAAAACTATTTTAAAGTAATTTATACGTTCATTATGAAATATATACACAAAAAAAGCAAACAAAGCTACTCCACCCGAAAGAAAACTAACCGAGTTATAGCCAATTTCGATTATAAAATACGCAATTAAAGTTAAATAACTAGTAGCCAGAGGAATAAAAAACAATCGCAAATTTTTTGCTTTACTCAAAGTGTAAAGTATTAAACTGACATTGATAGCAGTTACCAAATATAAAAACCAGCCATACCATTCAATTGAAGAATTTGCATTAAGATATAGAAAAGAAAAAAAATTTCCCAGCGAAAAGGTCATAAAACTTACCGCAAATCCACCTTTAATGTCTTCAAGTATAGCAATATTATCGTTTACATGATATTTTTGTACTATATTTGCCAAAATTGCAGTATATGCGAAGGCAATAATTACCAAAATATAATAATGTTTTGACAAAAACGATGAAAGCTTAGTACTAAATGTAAAAAAAACATCGAATATCGTTTTTTTTGTTTGCAACTCTACAGTTTGAGTTTTAAGTTTTACTGAATTATTTTTTTTCATGTGATAAAATTTGCTTGAAACTAAGGCAGTTAAAATTGAATATTCTGCTTTTTAAAGTTTCAAATTTTATTTAATACTTAGCTAACCTGAAAAGTAACCACAGATAGTAAATTTTTATAAGCTTAAAATAAATTTTATTAAAGCTTTTCTCAGTGTGATTTACTTTCTACTTATTTATATTTTATGCGAATTATTTTGGCTGCAAACTTATAAAAAAATAATAAAATAAAAAAAAGAAGACTCCAAAAATAAAATTATTACGTCTTTTATTTTTCTAATACTAAAAAAAGCATGATATTTGTTTTTAACTAATAAAAAGAATTATTCGAATCGTATTCTTATATAATCAATTGAAATTTTGATTCAACTTTATTTTAGGAAAAGCAATTTAACCATTTTATATTTAAATACTTATTCCAAATTTCTATTTTTATACTATCAATTTATTTTTGAAAATGAAAAAAACAATTCTCCTTATATTTTTTCTTGCAAGCCTTTTGGGTGTGCAGGCTCAAACACAAAGCGATTACAATTTGGCGTTTAAATATTACAACGAGCAAGATTACGAGAAAGCTGCCGTTTTGTTTGAGAAAATTTACAAGCAAAATGGTTCAAAAGCTTACTTTACATATTATATGAGTTGTTTGCTTGAAATCAAGGACTTTGAAACAGCCGAAAAAGAAGTAAAAAAACAACTCAAAAAAAACCCTGACAATGGAACTTTTGTGATTGAATTAGGCTATGTGTACAAAAAACAAGGCTTAACGGAAAAAGCGGAAGCTCAATTTAATCAGGCAATTGAAAATATAGGTGCTCAAAAATACAACGCTATGGAAATGGCAAATATTTTTATTCAACGACGCGACTATCAACTTGCCGAACGCACCTATTTGAAAGCGAGAGAAAAAACACCCGATTATACGTTTCGCTACGAATTGGCAAATATTTATTCGATGGACAGAAGTTTTGACAAAATGGCAAACGAATATGTTGAGCTTTTAGTGGAAGACGAAACACAAATTGGCAACGTACAAAACCGTTTGCAATATTTTGTAACCAATGACATCGACGAAAGTTTTTCGGAAATTCTGCGAAAAGCAACCTTGCGCAAACTTCAACAAGACCCCAACAAAAGTATCTTAAATGAATTACTTATTTGGCTTTTTGTGCAAAAGAAAAATTTTTCGGCAGCACTTATTCAAGAAATTGCCATAGACAAACGCTTCGATTTGGCAGGGCAACGTGTTCTGAATCTTGGCGATTTGGCTTTGTCGAACGAAGATTATGATGCCGCTTTAAAATCGTATGCTTATATTATTGAAATCGGCGAAAAAAGTTTTTTTTATTCCAAAGCTAAAATTAGTCATTTGAATGTCAAATTTCAAATGCTTTTGGGCGACAAGAAAACGACAAAAGGACAATACCAAAATCTTGAAAATGAATATTTAGCTACATTAAATGCTTTAGGACAAACGCCAAAAACTATTCCGCTGATGATAGATATGGCTCATATTCAGGCATTTTACTTAAATAAAGCTCAACATGCTCTCGATTTGCTCGATTATGCATCGGGCTTGCCCGGCGTGAAACCCGAAGTTCAAGCACAATGTTTTATGAAAATGGCAGATATTCAAATGATTATGGGCGATGTATGGGAAGCAACTCTCATTTATGCAAAAGTAGAAAAAGACAACGAACAAAACCCGATTGGGCACGAAGCAAAGTACCGAAAAGCTCGTTTAGCTTTTTTTATTGGCGACTTTAAATGGGCTCAAGCTCAGCTAGATGCCTTAAAAGCTGCCACCACTAAGCTCATAGCAAATGACGCTTTTCAACTTTCACAACTTATAAAAGACAATTTGGCTGACGATACCATTACCGAGGCTTTACAAATTTATGCGCGTGCAGGTTTGCTCGAATTGCAAGAAAACGATTCTTTATCGCTTCAAACAATTGATTCTATTTTCGTTAAATTTCCAGCCAACGCTATTTTAGACGATGCACTTTTGTTCAAAGCCGATATTATGCACAAGCGCAAGAATTATGACCAAGAAGCAGCTTTTTTACAACAAATTGCCGATAATTATTCTTACGATATTTTAGCTGACGATGCCTTTTTTCGGTTGGCTCAACTCAATGAATTTCAGTTTAAAAACAATGTTAAGGCAATGGAATTGTACAAAACTATAATAACTGATTTTCCGGCAAGTATTTACGTGTCAGAAGCTCGAAAACGCTTTAGAGAATTAAGAGGCGACAAAACAACATAGCAGCCTATTTTTGGATTTGTGCCAATAATTGTGTATCTTTGCACAGTAAAATTCT
>DZBP01000006.1:0-35964 GCA_022729915.1 Draconibacterium orientale
ATTAATAATTAATAATTAATAATTAATAATTAATAATTAATAATTAATAATTAATAATTCATATTCTAAATTTTTCTTAATTTTGCCAAATAAACGCCCTTAAATAAAGAACAAAAAATAGCAAAAGATAACTTATTTATATTTTAGTACTCTTGCTAAAAAAAATAAAGAAATGAACGAACCACTAGCAGAAAGATTAAGACCCAGAACTTTAGACAATTACATTGGTCAAACTCACCTTGTTGGAAAAGGTGCAGTTTTGCGCAACATGATAGAAAGCGGTCGCATTTCGTCGTTCATTCTTTGGGGACCTCCGGGAGTTGGAAAAACTACGTTAGCTCAAATAATAGCAAATACTTTAGATAGAGCATTTTACACACTCAGTGCTATCAATTCGGGTGTAAAAGACATCAGAGAAATGATTGAAAAAGCGCAAAAACAAAAATTTTTCAACAAACCCAATCCAATATTGTTTATTGACGAAATTCATCGATTCAGCAAATCGCAACAAGATTCGCTTTTGGGTGCGGTGGAAAAAGGAATTGTTACGCTTATAGGTGCAACTACCGAAAATCCAAGTTTTGAAGTTATTTCTCCCCTACTCTCTCGCTGCCAAGTTTACGTACTCAAGCATTTGGAAAAGAAAGACTTAGTAAAATTGCTCACCTACGCACTCGAAACCGATTTTCAGCTCAAAGACCGAAAAATAGAACTCAAAGAATACGAAGCACTATTACAACATTCAGGCGGCGATGCTCGCAAATTACTGAATTTATTAGAGTTAGTAATTAATTCGGACGAAAACCAAGAAATAGTGATAACCAACGAGTTGGTAAAAGAACGATTGCAAAAGAATTTGGCGCTTTACGACAAAGATGGCGAATTGCACTATGATATTATTTCGGCTTTCATCAAATCTGTGCGAGGAAGCGACCCAAACGGCGCAATTTATTGGCTCGCACGCATGGTAGAAGGCGGCGAAGACCCCAAATTTATAGCTCGCCGATTGCTCATTTTAGCCGCCGAAGACATTGGTTTGGCAAATCCAAATGCACTGCTTTTGGCTAATAATTGCTTTTCGGCAGTAGAACGAATTGGTTTTCCCGAAGGTAGAATTGTGCTAGCCGAAACAACAATTTATTTAGCTAATTCGCCTAAAAGTAATTCGGCATATTCAGCAATTGGTGCAGCACAAAAAATAGTTCAACAAACCGGCAATTTGCTGGTTCCACTTCATCTACGCAATGCGCCTACCAAATTGATGCGCGAATTGGGCTATGGCAACGATTACAAATATGCTCATGCTTACGAAGGTAATTTTGTTGATATAGAGTTCCTTCCACAAGAAATTTCGGGAACAAAACTCTACGAACCACAAAATAACCCTACAGAAAACAAAGCAACCGAGCAACTTCGTATTAAATGGAAAAAATATAAATACTGAAAGAAAAAGCACGTAAAAAAAGCCATGTTATTTTTCAATAAAAAAACACAAAGCGAAAACAAAATATCCGTGTTAATTTATTTGAAACAATAAATTTTGTAACCAAATAAGTTTTAAGCAATTACCAAAATAAACCATACAAATAGTTTTGATTCAGAAGATAAAAGCAAAAATAAATTTGTAAATGCAAATTTTTGATTATCTTTGTTTTTAAGAAAATTGAAGAAATTCAAACCACAATAACTTATAACAGAAACAAATGTACTTATTTTTTGATACAGAAACCACAGGCTTGCCCAAAGACTATAAAGCTCCTGCAAGCGATACCGACAATTGGCCCCGAATGGTACAAATAGCTTGGCAAATCTACAATAAGGACAGCGAAT
Organism: Draconibacterium orientale; assembly: GCA_022729915.1. Classification (GTDB taxonomy): domain Bacteria; phylum Bacteroidota; class Bacteroidia; order Bacteroidales; family JAIFNL01; genus JAIFNL01. The sequence goes on from DZBP01000006.1 coordinate 1,831, forward strand.
TAGTTGAAAGTGAAGTATTTATCATAAAACCCGAAGGTTTTGAAATTCCGGCAGAAGCCGCCAAAGTTCATGGAATTACAACTGAAATAGCTACAATAAAAGGTGTTGATTTAGAAGAAACACTCAATAAATTTAGAGAAGCAATGATGAAATCGGATTTTTTGGTTGCACACAACATTAGCTTCGACGAAAAAATAGTGGGTGCTGAATTTATCCGAAAAAATATTGCCCGAATGCCAAAAAAGATTATTCGCATTGATACAATGGTCGAATCAACCGATTATTGCAAAATACCCGGAAAATTTGGGTACAAATGGCCTAATCTAACCGAACTTCACGTAAAACTTTTTGGAAAAGCATTTCAAGGCGCTCACGATGCGCTTGCCGATGTAATTGCTTGTTCGAAATGCTTTTTTGAACTTAAAAAATTGGGTGTTATAAAATAAAAAAAGCTGTAAAAAAATACAGCTTTTTTTATTCCATTTTTTTAAGTTTTTGCTTTGCTTTCAATTGGTAGTCGTTCTTTTTTTCAGCTAAAGATTGTAAGATAATTTTTGCTTTGGGCAATTGATTTAATTCAATGTAAACAAGAGATTTATACCAAAGAGTTTTAAAATATTCCTTGTTTTGAGTTTCAAATTTGAGTTGGTCTAAAATTTCTAAGGCTTTGTTGTAATTTTTATTATCGTATTGGTTAATCGCTTCTTTAAGTGACACTTCTATGTTTTTATCAACAGTTCGTTTACTTTTTTCAGAAGCATCATCACTTACTAAAATTTCACTTTCTACAAGGTCATCAACTATTTTTTCTTCTTTTACGTTGTCTTCTTCTAAGTCTTCAAACATTGTAACTTCCACTCCCGCAGATTTTTTTTCACTTTCGTAATTAATTATATTTGAAGCAATTAAATTAGTAGTATCAATCGTGCTATTTATAATACTTTCATCGCTCAGCAGATTATCTTGGCTCGAGATTTCGGGTAATTGTATTTGCTTTTTAGTAAAAATGGTACCTTTAGTCATTTGGTCTTTTTTGTTGCTTTCAAACAAATTGTTAGAAGTAATCGTCTCACCATCAGAAATTTCTTCTGCCGATTTTTCAGCATAATCAGGCTGCGAAAGTGCTAACTCAGAATTAGAAACATCATTTTTTAGAACAAAAAAAACTGTAATACCAACTAAAACAAGAAGTAAAGCAGCAATAGAATATAAGGGTTTTATTTTCTTAAAAATAGTTATTTTTTTTTGCTTCGATTCTAAAACTTTTTTATCAATTTGAGCATTCAAAATTGAAACTAATGAAATTAATTTTTCGGCATTTTCAATCTGAGAAAGTCCGTCCAATTCATCAAAACACATTTCACAATCAGCTAAATGCACTTCTACTTCACGTTTTTGTGCATCAGAGAGTTTACCGGCAATGTAATTTTGCATTGCTTCGTGCGATAAACAAACCGAGCTGGTTTTCAATATGTTTTGATATTTGTTCACAAAATTTAAATTTTAAAATTCAACTCATTGAAACAAGTATAAATGAATTTTGTTCAAAAAACGAAAGAAAAAGCAGAATAATGCCAATTTTTTGTAAATTTATTTTCAAATTACGCTTTCCATTCTGAATACAACTTTTTACTTTATTGAGATCAAAACCCGTAATTTCCACAACTTCTTTATACGATTTTTCCTTCAAATAAAACAGCTCAATACAAAGTTTCTGTTCACTATTCAATTGATTGATAGCATTTTCTAAGCTTATATATTTCTGTTCATTTTCTTGTACGCTCGTATGATGCAAAAAAGTTTGATTTTCCATATCCGAAACCGAAAATTTTTCGAATTCGTGGTATTTTTTTTGAATTGTTTGATTTTGACGCAATTGCTGAAGGCAAAAGTTTTTAGTTACAACATGTAGCCAAGATTTGAAATTTTCGATTTCATGCTTAAGTAAATCTTGCAAAAGTTTCTCAAAAATCAGCATCACAGCTTCTTTGCTATCTTCTTGATTTTTAAGATATTTCATAGAAACTAAAAACACAAAACGAGTATAGCGTTTGTATAATTCGCCTACAAACAAAGCGTCCTTGCTTTGTTTATAGTTGGAAATCAATTCATTATCGCTATACTCGTTCAAAATTTATTCGATGAAAAAGGTTATAATTTTGCTTTCGATATTTTCCGTTTGTTTATTCTATTGATTATAAACCAAATAAAGCCAGCCATTAAAATTAAGAAGGGCCAAATATTTACCAAACCAACCAAAAACCAAACCATATTTGTCCAACCATTCACAAAGCCTCGTGAAAATTCGGAGCCAAATCCTTTTTCAGATTCGTGGTATTCGTAAAATGTAATGTGTAAGGTGCTCAAGGAAGTTCTGTTTTCTAGAAATTTCAAGCGTCCTTCTGCCGATTCTATTTCTTCACGCAAAACTGCAATTTGCCGCTCCACCTCCATAATATCCGAAACGCTGTTGGCTTTTGTCAAAATCTGTAAATAACGCGCTTCGAGTTCTTTTTTGGTTTTTATACGAGTCTGAACGTCAAGAAATTCTTCTGTAACATCGGTTGCGTTGATGTCTTTGCTATCCAAATGTTCTACTCCGCTCACAATTTTATTGAGTAAATTGTCAAAATCAGCAAAAGGTACTCTAATGGTCATATTTTGCTGAATTTTCTCAGGGTATTTATTCTCAGTATCAGCCGAAACATAAGCACCAAGATCCTTTACTACTTTATCAATTTTTTTGCGTGCTTCGAGAATATTGTTGGTTTCAAAACTAATACTTCCTTCCTTTATAATTTTTCGCTCAGTAACATTAATAGGCGTTGAGTTGGTTGAATTTGTTGCATTTGTAGAAGATTCTGCTTCGATAGTTGCAGTTTCGTCAACTGCTGCTTCTTCGGTAGTTTCGTAACCATAATCGGCACTTTTCGATGCAACTCCAAGAGATTCAGAATCAGAACACGAGAAAAGAAAACCAGTAAAAAGAAGCAATAAAAAAAAGATATTTTTCATAACAACAAGATTTGAATAAATACTCAAGAAAATTAACTCCTAAGTTACAAAATTAGATTCAAAAAAAAAACTTTTAGCCATAAAAAACTAAAAGTTTTTCTAAAAAGATTTCATCAAATAGTTTATTTTTTCATATTTGGCAATTCCAAACCGTAACCTTTAATTCTATCATCGCGTTTCAATAAGTATGCAAATAAAAGAGACAGTATGGTTAAAACAATGAAAATCATCCATGTTTGAGTATAATCCCAAGCTATACTATTTTCAATTTTATACAAATCCATTTTCTCTGCAATTTGCTCGTTGGTTAATCCCAAAGCTTCAAAACCTTTTCTGGCTTCGTCTAGTTTTGCAACAATTTCTGGGTTGGTAAGGTCGAGAACTTTTCCAAGCAAAGTTGGGATTGCCAATAATCCAATATTTTGTACCCAAAATATTAAAGCATAAGCAGTACCGAGTTGTTTTTCGGGTATAATTTTAGGAACGGAAGCCCACATTGCCGAAGGGACTAATGAAAAAGCAACTCCTAAAAATGCAATTGAAATAAGAGCAAAAACAATGTTGGTAAGTCCTGGAATCCAAAGAATTAAGTGAGCAACAATTATCAAAGCTGCGCCTAAATACATAATTGATGCGCCCTTGCCTTTTTTGTCGTATAAATTTCCAAAAATAGGAGTTAAAGCAATTGTAAATAAAGGAATTAGCCCAACAACAAATCCAGCCCACTTTTCAGGAACACCAAATTTATTCACCATCAAATCAGGTCCAAATTTATAAAACGGAAAAACGGCAGAGTAAAATAAAACACAAAGCAAAGCAACATACCAAAATCCGCTATTGCTAAGAATAAATCCAATATCTTTTACCTGAAATTTTTCATCATCGCCAAGAGCATCAGTTTCGGCTTGCAATTGTTTATCAAGCTTTACATCAAAGAAATAATAGATAATAAAAGTAATCAATCCTATAAAAATCATTATCACACCAAGCATAACATTTACCGGAATAGAAAAACGGATCACCACAAGCGGCGCAGCCCACATTGCAATAAATGAACCCAAACGTGCAAAAGCCATTTCCATACCCATTGCCAGAGCCATCTCTTTGCCTTTGAACCACTTAACAATAATTTTTGAAACAGTAATACCGGCATATTCAGTTCCAACACCAAAAATAGCATAGCCAATTCCAGCTACAATAACTTGTGTTTTAAAAGTATAACCCAAAATAGACATCACCAAACTTGGGTCGATGTAATTAAATGAATACCACTTAATTAAACCACCAATTAATGAAATTAAAGTTGCTAAAATTGCTGAAATCCGAACTCCAATTTTATCGAGCAAAATTCCAACAAAAACAAGCATAAAAATAAATACATTTAACCAACCGTAAGCTCCTGTAACTAGCCCAAAATCAGAGCTAGACCAGCCGTAAGCTTTTTCCAACATAGGTTTTAAAGGCGAAATAATTTCTTGAAATAAATAGGCTGTTAGCATCGAAAATGCAACAATTACTAAGATAAACCACCTCAATTTGGGGTTGTCTCTCAACTTTTTTTCAATTTGTTGTGTCATTTTAATAGTTTTAATTTTATAAAAGTTAGTTATAAAAAAATATAATAATTTATTCGTAATTTTCAATTTGCTCAACTAATTCCTTAAAAATCAATTTAAGTTCCTCTTTATCAAAAACTTCCTGTTCTTGCATCATATTTTCAAACACATCGAGCACATCTATATCGGCAATGCTTTTGGTTGAATCGAAAAAAGAAGTTATTTCAGTTAATTGTTCGGCAAAACTAATATTAAATTTCAATATTTCAATATGTTTTAAATCAGCTTTTAGCTCCTCAAAAGCAGAATTTATAGAATGGTCAATTTTGGGTTCAAGAATAAAAACTTCGAGCCAATCAGCTAATTTACTGTAATTTAAATAATTTGCAAGCAATTGTTTTACTTCTTCAAAACTACCTTTAATGCTCAATAATTTACGAAATTGAGGTATTTCAAGCGTGTGAATATTTTTAAAATTCGCAGAAATTTCGAGCAATAACACACTTTTAACATCATTTTGTTCGCTAAAACTTAAAGGAATTGGGGAACCAGAGTAGCGAATAAATTCATTTTTGGCTACTTTTTGTGGTTTATGAATATGCCCAAGTGCCAAATAATCGAAAGAATACAAAATATTTTCAGCTTCTACACTGCCCAAATTTCCAATGTAAATTTCGCGCTCACTATCTGATTTTGAGACTCCTGAGGTAAAAAGATGTCCGGTAGCAATTACCGGAATTCCTTGTTGTTTGTATTTGAATGTAAGTTCGGAAAGTTCTTTGTAATGATTTGAAATTCCTGATTTTATCGAATTAGCTTTGTCTTCAAAGCTCTCGCCTTCTGTAGATTTTCTAATGTCGCTATCGCGCAAAAAAGGAACAGCACAAACTATTAGTTCAATTTTTCCGTCAATTTCAATTTCGATAATTTGGTCTTTCAAATCGTTGGAAATTCCACCAACTATATGAATATTAAGAAATTGAAGTATTTCCTTCGGCGCATTGAGCGTACTTGGTGAGTCGTGATTGCCTCCAACGATAATAATATTTTTACAGTAACTTTGTGATATTTGATATAAAGTTCTGTAATAGAGCTTCAAAGCTTGGTTTGAAGGAAAGGCAACATCAAAAATATCGCCAGCAACAATCAGTAAATCAACCTTTTGCACGTTTATTTGTTCAATTAACCAATCAAAAAAAAGTGTATGCTCTTCGTCTCTAAAATTATTGTACAATCGCTGTCCAATGTGCCAATCTGAAGTGTGCAAAAGTTTCATAAACAATTAATTTAAAATTAGTTACCAATTTATCTCCAAAAACTAAAAAAAATTAAGGATTTTGAAACAAAAAATGAACCAAAATCCAAATTCAAAATTCAAGAATTTATACCTTTTTATTTTTTCAAACTCTTTAAAACTTCTTCAATCGCTTTGTCCAATTGTGGGTCGGTATCAGAAAATCTATCCTTAAAGGTATTTTTTATGTAAACATCTGGTTTTACTCCCGTGATTTCCAAATCGTTTCCATTCAAATCGAAACAACCCCAAGATGGTAAACGAGTATATGAACCGTCAACTAAGCCTTGTGCAGAAGTGAAAATTATCCAACGATAAGTCTCCGAACCCACTATTTTGCCTAAATTCATTTGTCTAAATCCGGCAGCGGTCATTTCGGCATCGCTTAGTGAATATTCATTGATTAACAATACAATAGGTTTGTCGGCAGGAGCAAAATTCGGCTGAGGCGACATTTTTCCATTTCTATATTTCCACTGCAAATAAGGCTTTTGAGCCAGAAACTGCAAAACCTCGTCGTGAACATTTCCGCCTCTATTGTAGCGCAAATCCAAAATCAAAGCTTCTTTTTGCCATGCTTCCGTAGTCATATCTATTAAAAAACGGTTCAAACTTTCATCGCCCATATCTTTCATGTGCACATAAGCAATTCGCTTATTTCCAGCATTATCCACCTTTTTTTGGTTATTTTCTATCCATTCGTCATAAAGTAAATCTACTTGTGCAAAAGTGCTGATTGTATGAAATTTAACATCAAAAGTTGCACTTTTTCGCTTAAAAGTCAATAAAATTTCATCGCCCAAAGATGTAGCATTAAAATAGGAATCTCTATTTTTAGATTTATCAATAGAAATTGAATTTACAGCAATAAGCTCATCTCCAGCAAGTACAGAGTTATTGGCTAAATCGGCAGGCGATTTTTTAATGATTCGGTTTACAATAAACGGGTTTTCATTATCAAATAATATTCCGGTATTTTGTGATTTAATATTGTAATATGTTTTTAATTCATCGCCTTCGGTTCTAAAATCGAGATGTGATGCATTTAATTCGCCCAGTAAGTCGTTAAAAAGTGTGGTTAAGTTTTGCCTGTGGCGCACAAAAGGTAAATAGGCTTCATATTGTTTTTTAGTTTTTTCCCAGTCAATACCATGATATTTAACGTCATAGAAATTATCAGCAAGGGCTGCCCAATTTTCATAAAACATTTGAACAAATTCGCTATTCAAGTTTTTAGCAAACTCAAATTCAATATTTATTTTATCTAGCTTATTTTCAGACAGTTTAACTAAATGCAAATTGCCCGATGAAAGAGCATAATATGTATCTTTAGCTTTAATGATTTGACTGAAAGAAGAAGCAGAAATTTTTTCAGTTTTAGTTTTTTCAAAAGGCGTAAGTTCCTGTTTCCAAGCTTCATACTCCCAATTATTTTCAACATTGAACAAAATAATTGTTTTCTCTTTTTCTTTAAAAACAATGGGTGAATATTGATTATTAAAAGTAAGGTCCAGATTTTCCCAGCGTTGCCACATATTTTCCCATTCAAATTTCATAAGAATAACCGAATCTGCTTTTTCTTCTTTTTTAAATAATTTATCGTATTCATCTGATTTAAAATCTGTTGCAAAACGATAAAGCGGCATTCTGTACAAAATCACATTTCCATTTCCTCGCGGAAAACCTGCATTGTATCTATTTGCCGAAAAATATAAATACTTTCCATCGGGTGACCAAAATGGATCTGATTCAGGAACGCCAGTATTTGTAACATTTATATTTGTTTTCGCCTTCAAATCAAAAACAAAAATATCGGTTTCAAAATTACGAAAAGCTGTATAAACCAAATAATTACCATCAGGCGAAAAACGAGGAATATCTCCACGAAACCAAAATTCATCTTCGATAAGTTTTTCGGTTTTCATACTTGTCAAGTCAACCAAATTTAAGTCGGAATTTCCACTCAAATAAGCTGCTTTATCTCTTTTTGGCGACAACTCTAAATAACGTCCATTTTTCTGAAAATCAGTTATTTGCTTCTCAGGTTCTGTTTTATTTGCCGAAATGGTAAATAAATTTCCCCAACCTTTGTTTGTTCGTAAAAACAACAGAGTTTCGTTATCTTTAAGCCATTTCGCCTCAGTAACACGTTCATTTTCATCAGTTTTAATCTCCTTTACAAATTTACCTTTCACATCAGAAACAAACAATCGACCACGCGATACAAAGGCAAGTTTCTTATTATCAGGCGAAACATCGAAGTAGCTGATATTTCCGGCAACTTTAAAGGATTTGTCAATTTGTAAGGTTTCATTCTTAAAAATATCAACCTGTGGTTTTTCAGTTTTGCCAGTTTCTACATTGTAAACGAATAATTGATAGTCTTTTACAAAAACTACCTTATTTCCATCGGCACTTACTTGTGGCTTGTAAATAGCTGTTTCAAAGTTAGTTAAATTCTTTTTAATTCCATTTTGAATTGAACACAAATTATAAACTTTGTTCACTTCATCAGAAGCAAAATAAAGTTTTCCGGTTTTATCTATGCTCGACCATAAATCTTTGCCGTTGTAAGTTGTAAGTTCTTTGTATTCAGATGTTTTGGTGTTAAATGATAAAATATTGGGGTTTTGATCGCCAACATATCTTTTTCGGTTAAAATACCTAAAACTTTCGTAAGTTTCGCAAAAATAGAATGTATTTCCCTTTGTATCTTCGCAAACATTGTGTGCATAATTGAAAAAATCATTGCCCAATATACGAAAATGAGTTCCTCCTTTTCGGCTAATTTTATAGGAACTCACCATATTAAATTGCCCCGAATTAAAATAAATATCGTCCGAATTCCAAGCCCAACTATCGACTTGCTCAGAGGCATCAGAATATGTAAGTTGCTGTATATCACCACCTTTTAAAGGCATAACGTACACATCGGCATTACCATTTTGTGTAGAAGAAAACGCCAACCATTTGCCATCGGGCGAAATTCTTGGATTCGATTCTAAACCGTCCATTGCAGTTAATCGCAAAGCAAGTCCACCATTGGTATTCACTTTCCAAATATCTGTTTCATAAACAAATAGCACTTCGCTACCATCAGGAGTTAAGCAAGGGTCAGACACAAACCAAGCATTCGATTGCTGTGCTTGGGCTGAAAAAAAATTTAGCAATAAAAAAATAGTGAATAAAAAAATATATTTTTTCATAGTAAAAAGATTTATAATTGTATGAATAAAATTCAAGAAAAAAACAAGATTTAATTTCCCAAACCTCTTTTTAAAAATATCCCTTTGGGAGTTGAAACAATTTTTTCATTTTCAATAATTATTTCGCCTCGCAACAAAACCGTTTCAGCGTTTCCTTTTATTTTAAATCCTTGATAAATATTACTATCACAATTTTGATACTGGTTTTCGAGAGAAATTATTTTTTCATAGTCAGGGTTCCAAATCACTACATCAGCGTCTAAACCTACTTTCAAATCCCCTTTTTGTTTGCCTAATCCAAAAATACGGGCAGGAAGAGTAGAAACTATTCCAACAAACTGATTGATAGTAATTTTACCAGTCAAAACACCATAGGTATAAAGCAAACTTAAACGATATTCAATACTGCCGGCTCCATTGGGGATTTTTGTAAAATCATTGATTCCAGCGTCTTTTTGTCCTTTCAAATTGAACGGACAATGGTCAGTACCAATACTTTGTATGGTATTTATACTCAACGATGCCCAAAGTTTGTCTTGATCATAATGCGTGCGCAAGGGCGGGCTCAAAACATATTTTGCCGAATTTTCAAACTCTTGATTGTACAATTCATGGTCTAAAAGTAAATAGTGCGGGCAAGTTTCGGCATAAATTGGCAATTCTTCTCGTTGCGCTTTTTCGATTCTCATCATTCCTTTTGCTGACGAAACATGAACTACATATAGCTTACAATCAGTGAGTTTAGCTATTTCTATGGCTCTGTTTATTGCTTCTTCTTCAAGCGCAACAGGCCGAGTAAGTGCATGATATTTGGGCGAAACATTTCCTTCATCAATCGATTTTCGCCTCAAAAACTCAATTACTTTTCCATTTTCGGCGTGTACAGTAACCAAACCATTCTGTTTTCCAACAGCTTGCATTACCTTTGCCATTTCGAAATCGTTCAAACTAATATCATAAGCCATATAAATTTTAAAAGAGGAAATACCTTCTTCTTTTATACACTTAATTATTTGGTTTTCTGTATCTTCCGTCCAACCAATTGGCGAAACATGAAAAGAATAATCGGTGAAGCAATTTATTGCATCTGCTTTTCTAAAATTTAATGCTTCAATTAAATTCTGGTTTCTTTCGGGTGTTACAAAATCGATAACAGTGGTGGTACCACCAAAAATAGCGGCTTTGCTTCCGGTTTCAAAATTATCAGCCGAATTGCCGGCAGGAGTTGGTAAATCTAAATGCACATGAGGATCGATGCCTCCAGGAAAAACATATTTTCCGCTGGCATCAATCACTTTTGTTGCTTCATTTTCAGATATTTGGCTTTGAATTTTTGCTATTTTGCTGCCTTGTACCAAAATATCGGCTTTTAGGCTTTCGTTAAACCGAACAATAGTTCCATTTTTAATTAAAACGGTATTTTCTATTTCCATAAAATCTGTATTTCGATAATAACTTTTTAACAATTTAACAAATCAACTGGCTTTTTTATAATTTTTAAATAAACTGCTGAGTTTAATTTTTATAACACCCCAAACTGCTTCGTTAAAAATTCCTCCACTCATTTTTGATGCACCTTCTTTGCGTTCGGTGAAAATAATTGGAACTTCTTTAATTTCAAAGCCGTGTTTCCAAGTTTTGAATTTCAATTCAATCTGAAAAGCATAACCTTGCATTTTTATTTTATCTAAATCTATAGTTTCTAACACATTACGAGTATAACAAACAAATCCGGCAGTGGTATCTTTAATTTTCATGCGAGTAATAAAACGCACGTAAGCAGAAGCATAATAAGACATTATGACTCTTCCCATAGGCCAATTCACAACATTAACGCCCGAAATGTACCTTGAACCAATAGACATATCTGCGCCCTGCTCACAGGTTTTTTGAAGCAAAACTAAATCATCAGGATTGTGCGAAAAATCGGCATCCATCTCCATAATATACTCATATTTATGCTCCAAAGCCCACTTAAATCCTGTAATATAAGCAGTTCCCAAACCAAGTTTACCTTTGCGCTGAATCATAAACAAGCGTTCGGAAAATTCATTCTGCAAATTTTTAACAATTTCAGCAGTGCCGTCAGGCGAGTTATCATCAATAATAAGAATATCAATTAATAAATTCAAAGAGAAGACTTTACGAATTATTTTTTCGATATTTTCTTTTTCGTTGTATGTAGGAATAATTACAAGATTTTTTGACATTGGCTATCGTATTGTTTTTGTGTACTACTTAAAATTTTTAAATAGAAAAATAAAAACTAATTTTACAAAATTTTCTTTGCAAATTTAAAAAAAAAGACTAAGTTTACTACATTTTATATGAAAAAAAGAGAACTACGCATTAAAGATAATTATATTGAAAAAGAAATTTACAGTTTTGTTATTTTAAAAGAAATTCATTTTGAAGAAGTTAGTTATTTTGCATTAGAAAGTGAATTTGGAAAAAAACATCTTTTACCTAAAGAATTTTATACCAATTATGAGCTAGAAATAGAAAAAAAAATAAATTGCTATGTGGATAAAATTAACTGCGCCGGTGAAATTTTTTTAGAACCAATACACCAGTATTATGAACTAAATCAAGTATATAGCTTCAAAGTATTGCGTGAAGGAATAAAAAACATAAAAGGATTAATTGATTATGGTATTTTTTTTGAAAATATCTACAACGAAGAATTTTTTCTGCCAACAAGCCGCGAAAAAGCAAAAGAATTGGTATCTAAAGAAGTAATAGAATTGAAATTGCTACGTATAAAAAAAGGTGAATTTTACACCGAACTAATATAATTAACAGGAAAACAAATAGTTACTCTTGCTCCTGTTCCTTCCACATTTTCAGCTTTTACACTTCCGGCTATGTAATTCATAATCAGTTTTACAGTAGCCAAGCCAACGCCAAGCCCGCTAGCCGAAAAAATTGTTTTTTCGGTAAAAAAATTAAATACTTGTTCTAAAGCCTTCTCAGTAAAGCCTTTGCCATTGTCGGTAATGCTTATTATTGCCTGAGAATTTTCTATTTTGGAGTCGAGTGTAATTATGCCATTTCCAATCGAATGTTTAAAAGCATTGTCTAAAATCATAACTAATGCATTGGAAATCAATGTAGTTTCGATTTCTACTAACACATCGGAAATTGCAAAATTTAATTGAAGTCTTTCTTTATTCCATTTAAATTTAGTGCAATAAGTATCTACTATGCTGACAATAAATTGACGAAGATTAATAGAAACTGTCCTTTTTTTGAAATTTTCGAATTGTAAAGAAGTAATAAGCAACGAAACATCTGATATGCGTACCAATTTATCGGCAGCTTCGTTTATTTCATCAAGAAAATCGCTATATTTTTCATCAGAAACCACATCTTTGAGTATGTACGAAAATCCTTTAATGGCATTTAACGGAGTTCTAAGCTCATGGCTAATAAGGTTTAAAAAATCGCTTTTTGCTTTATCAATTTTGTTAAGTTTCTCATTAGCAATAGTAAGCTCCAAAGTTCGTTGCTGTATTTTTTCTTCGAGAGTAGCATTCAATTGTTCTAGCGCTTCCCTATTTTGCTTTATTTCGATGTGAGTTTCTACTCTGGAAAGCAGCTCAACCGATTTGAAAGGTTTCGCAATATAATCTTGGGCACCTACATCAAAAGCTTCTTTTATGGTAGTTGCATCTGTTTTAGCGGTAAGGAATATAATTGGAATTTTCCGTGTTATTTCATTGGATTTGAGACGTTTACAGACTTCAATTCCGTCCATTTCCGGCATCATTATGTCCAAAAGAATCAAGTCTGGTAGCTTTTCTTTCACAAAATCAAGTGCTTCAAAACCACTTGTTGCAATTGCAGCTTTAAACTTTGCCTCTTTTAAGATGCTACCTAAAACTTGCAAATTTTTTAAATTATCATCTACAATGAGAATCAGCGAGTTAGACATAACTTTTTGATTTTTTGGTTTTAATACAACAATAATTCTGTTTACAATTTGAATAAAATATAGACAAAGATTTTGAAATTTTCATTTCTAAATTTATTAGAATCTATATTTGAAGGCTCTAAAAAATGCTTCTATTTTATGCTAAGTTATGAAATATTTTTTAATAAAAAAAAAAACGATATAAATTAAGAAATTTTCTACAATTTTTCGATGAATGAAATTAAGTTATTCAAGCTTCGCTTTATTTTTGGTAAATCGAAACTCTGCAAATTGTCATTCAATTCTTCTATAAAAGGCTCAAATTCAAGCAAATCTACAGATTTTACATATTCTTGAAATTTATCTGAAAAAGCTTCGATATCGTCAATGATAAAAATTTTATTTAAATCATAAAGTTCAATTAATACATTTTTTTTGAGATGTTCAAGATTACTTTCAATTTTCTTTTCTGAAATATTCAAATAGGTTAATACTCGATTATTTTTTTTTGTGCTAATTGTTTCATTTACAATGTGCTTGTAAGGTAAAAAACTAGCCAATTCAAAAAACAAACTAGCAAGCTGTATTGGCTTACTAATGAATGCATTAAACCCTGTTTTCATAATTTTTTCTCTGTCGCTAACAAGAGCAGAAGCAGTAAGTGCAATAATTGGAATTTCGGCAAATTCGGGAATTTTGCGAATTTCGATGGCTGCACTAATTCCATCGAGTACTGGCATTCTGATGTCCATCAAAATCACATCGGGTTTATAAAGTTTTGTAAATTCAATGGCTTCTCGACCATTTACAGCTGTAATTACATGAACTTGAGTACTTTCCAGAAATTCGGTTATTAAGTTTCTGTTCAGTTCAATATCATCAACAACTAAAAGCGTAGAAGCCTCAAATACAATGGAATTGTAATCAAAATTGTGCTGTTCTTGAATTTCTTTTTGTAGGTCTGAAACTTTTACGTCGTAAAGATTTATAATAAAGTTGCTACCTGTAAGTTGCTTTTTTTCAGCTTTATGAGTGCTCTTCAACTTAATGTCGCCATTCATCATTTCGACTAATCGGGAAGTGATTGAAAGTCCTAAACCAGTACCTCCGTAATGTTTAGTAGCTTGATTGTCTTGCTGTTCAAATGCATTAAAGATTTTTCGTTGCGATTCTTCGGCAATACCAATTCCAGTGTCTTCTACACTGATAACTAAATTTCGAAAATTAGTATTTTCATTACTTGCTTCATTGGTTTCAATATGAATTCGTACAAATCCTTCGTCGGTAAATTTTATGGCATTTCCTACCAAATTAAAAAGAATTTGTCGCATTCTAATTTCATCAAGCATCATCGAATCTGGCACATTTTCGTCAATATCGATAATGAAATCGAGATTTTTGTCCTGAACTTTGAGAGAAAAAATATTTTTAATTTCATCTACAATGCCTCTAATACTAGTATAATCGTATTCGAGTTTCATTTTGCCAGCTTCAATTTTGGACAAGTCGAGAATGTCATTAATAATCATAATCAGGCTTTTTCCGCTCGACTGAATAGCATCTAAATAACTTTTTTCTTTCAAACCCTCAACTTTTGTAGCCAATAGTTCACTAAAACCTACAATTGCATTCATAGGAGTTCTAATTTCATGGCTCATATTAGCCAAAAATTCGCTTTTAGCTTTGTTTGCATTGGTTGCTTCGAGTTTAGCTTGCTCTTTTTCAATAATTTCCTGCTTTAGTTTTTCGTTAATCTTTAATAAATTTTCTTTTTGCCTAGTTATTAATATTTCTTGCTTTTCTTGCTCATCTTGAACTAATTGCATTTGTTCAATAATTTGTTTTAATTCTTCTTCTTGCGCCAAAAGCTGGTCATTTTTAAGCCACAATTCTTTTCTACTAACTTCTGCCGTTTTCACCGCATTTTCAAGTTTTTTCTCTTTGGTAATCAACATAGTGTTCGCTTGCTTCAATTCATCGCGCTGATTTTTGAGCTCTTGCTGAATTTTAGTAAGTTCAAGCATTTTTTGTTCGAGCTGAATTTGTTGATTTTGCTGAATTTTATTCAACACTTCAAGCTCTCTTTCGTTTTGTTTGATTTCAGTTATGTCGGTTTTGATAAGCAACAAACCTGTGTCATTCAAATAGTTTATAAAAAAAGGAGCTTTTGTAATCTGGAATATTTTCTCTTGCTCATTTATTTTTTCAATCGATTTGTACACAATCATACCTTTATTAACGACCTCAATTTCTTGCAGTCTTAATTCATCGGCTTTGTCAATTTGATAAAAATCGTAATCCGTTTTTCCTACCAAATTTTCGACCTTTATATTCAAGTTTTCAGCAGCTATTTTATTAGCTATCAAATATTTACCAAGAGAATCTTTTAAAATAATCTCGGCAGGAAAGAAATCGAGAATTTTAGACAAAAGCCGTTTATTTTCATCTAACTGATTTAGAACCTGAGTAGCTTTAATAGCGTCAAATTCTTTTAATCTAATCATTTCCTCTTGCGTAGTAATAAGTTCCTCTAAGTTTTGCTTCAATTCTTCTTCCTGTGCCCTGAGTTCTTCGTTATTAATTTTTAGTTCTTTTTGAGCATCAGCATATTGGTTAAGTATTTTCCGCAAAATCAACTCCTTATTACTCATCACTTTGTTCGCCTCTATAAGTTCACTTTCTTTTATATTTAATTGTTCTTGGGCTTTTTTTAATTCAATAAGCTTTAATTCAAGCTTTTCCTTCAATTTTTGAGCTTCATTTTGTTTGTAAACAAGTTCGGTTATGTCAAATTGAATTCCAAGCAATCCTTTTTCATTGATGAATTCAATAAAAAAAGGCTTTTTGATGGTTCTAAATATAACTTCGGTGTCGTTTAGCATTTCGGTTGAAATGTATTCTCGTTTACCTTTTCTTATTATATCTTGCTCTATTTCAGCATTTTTCTTAGCATCTTCGATAGGGTACAAATCAAAATCAGATTTTCCAATCAATTCAGATACTTCAACTCCATGAAATTCAGCAACTTGATTATTCATTAGAACAAATCTACCTCGCGCATCTTTTAGGAAAACATTTGCCTGAATCTCATTCAAAATACTGTTAATCATATTTTTAGAAGATTCAATCTCTTTAATATGAACATTATTTTGCTCAATTTCTAATTTTTTTAGTCGCTCCATTTCCTTCAAACTAAGCTCATGTTTGCGAAGTGTCTCATCAACAAGTACTTGCTGTTGTTCCATTTCTTGTTTATACGATTTTATTTCTTCTAAAAGTCTTTCGGTATGGGTATGCACTCTCGACGAAAACAATGAAGCAGAAATATTGCTGGCTAATTTTTCAACAAATGATATTTTAGAAGGAGAAAATTTTTTGAAAGATGCAATTTCAATTACTCCAAGTAATTCATTTTCAAGCAACAATGGTACAATCAATAAAGCATTTGGGTTTGCTTGCCCTAATCCAGAAGTTATTTCAATATAATCTTGAGGTATTTCGGTAAGGTAAATAGTTGATTTTTCTAAAGCACATGTACCAATTAAACCATCGCCAATTTGCACTTTCTTTTGCAAATATTTCTTCTTTCCATAGCCATAAAAGCTAATCAATTCGAGTTCTTGGCGCATCTCATCATTTTCAGAGAAAATAAACAATCCGGCTTGATTTGCATCAATATAATTTACCAGATTACTTAAAATTTTATTAGCTAATATATCTATTCTTTCATTGCTTTTTCTTAAAATATCGTTCAAAATAGCCAAACCTTCGTTTGTCCAATTTCGCAAAGCTTCTTCTTCCTTCCGTTCTATTTCAAAGTTTTTGTTGCGTTTAAGGTTTTCATGCATTTTAATGAGTAATTGCCTGAAAATATTGGAAGTATTTGACGTATCGTAAGTTATATCAATGTTTCCATTAAGTAATTCGGTAGTAATTTGAATGTTTTCATTAAATCCGTCGATAAATTTATTTATATCCGAACTTAATTTTCCAATTTCGTAGTTGCTTGTATGATTTATTGATTTTGCTAATTTTCCTTCTGAAAGTTTTTTGGTAGTTTTACCTATCTCTTCTATTCTATCAAAAATACCTTGCAATTGCAAAACTATAGTAAGAAATACGATTATGCCTGAAAAAACGATACCTAAAATAATGGTTATTTTTGATTGACTAAAAAAAACAAGAATTGTAGATAAAGTTATAATAATGAACAATATAACTGCTCCAATAACAGTTAAAAATTTAATCAGAAGTTTGTTATTAGAAGAATTCATTTTAAAATCAATTTTCTATAAAAAAATAAATTAATTAATGCTATACAAAACCAACTATTGAAAAAAACTAAGTTTTTCTGCAATAAATAAATTTATAGCACAAATGCTATTTTAAATGGAGCAAACCTAAAGCAATTAAATAATTTTTAAGCATTTAGTACTAAATTATCCAATTAATCGGAGATCAGTGCTTCAAATTACATTTTGTATTCAATAAAAAAAAACTAAAAAAATTTAAATCGAATAATTATTTTAAGCAATTTTCAAACCCATAACTAAAATATCATCAATTTGCTCGCTATTTCCTTGCCATTCTTTAAGCGTTTTTTCTAAAACCAATTTTTGCTCGGCAAACGATTTGTCTTGCATCATCAATAAAAGTCGCTTAAAAGGTTTCGACATAAATTTATTTTCGCCAGTTTCGTCAAATTGATCAACATAACCATCTGAAAACATGTACAATGCATCTCCAGATTTCAGTTTTTCTTCGTATTTGGTGAAGCTTTCTTTTTCGCGCGAGTAAATACCAATTGGCATTCTATCAGGCTTAAAATGAATGAGTTCGCCATTTCTAATCAAATACAAAGGGTTGTAAGCTCCGGCATATTCTAATGTATATTTTTCAACATCAATCACACAAAGTGCCATATCCATACCATCTTGTGCTTCATTTTCTTTGCCTCGCTGTCTAAGAGAATTTTTAATTTTTTCTCTTAATTCATTCAAAATTATGTGAGCTTCAATTTTTTCGATATCGGAATTGTTCAAAATATCGTTCAGAAAAGAAATTCCTAGCATACTCATCAAAGCACCCGGAACTCCGTGTCCTGTGCAGTCAGCAGCAGAAACAAATATTTTATTTCCCTTTTGGCGCACCCAATAAAAGTCGCCACTTACTATATCGCGAGGCTTCAAAAGTATGAAATGGTCGCTTATAAAATCGCCACCAAAATCGTCGGTTGGCAAAAGTGCCCTTTGAATTTTACTGGCATAAGTTATGCTATCGGTAATGCTCTTATTTTTATATTCAATTTCTTCTTTTTGATGTGCAAGTAATGTATTTTTGTGCTTCATTATTCGAGCATTTCTCAAAATTACAACCGAAAGCATTATCATCAATATTATAACTATTGCGGCAGAATAAATTAAAACTTTTTGCCTATTTATTTTTGCTTCATTTGCTAAGTCTTTTTCTTTCTGTTCAAATTCAATCTGTTTTTGCTTTTTATCAAATTCATATTGCATCGAAAGTTGAGTAATTTTCTTGGTATTTTCATCATTATTAAGTCGCTGATTGATAGAATTTTGCTCAATAGAATACTCAAAAGCTTTTTTATAGTTTTTCATTCCGGCGTAAGATAAACTAAGCAAATTAGCTGAAGCGTTTAAATGTTCGAGCGAGTTGGCTTCTTTTCCAAATTCATAAGCTTGTTGAAGATGAAAAACTGCTTTTTGAAATTGGGCTAATTCGTAATAACATTCACCTATTCCAATGTTTTCGAGAGCAACTCCTCTCATGTCTTGAAAGTATTCTTTAATTTCTAAGCTTTTTTGGTAATTTAAAATAGCTGATTCGTATTTTTTGCTTTCCTTAAAAAGAGTAGCAATGTTAGAATAACAATCTGCTTCGATGCGGGCATCACCAATTTCTTTGGCAATTATTAGGCTTTTTGAATAATTATCTATGGCTTTTTTAGCATAAGTGCTGTCATTATCCGATAATTCTTTATAAACATTTCCAATATTATTCAAAACTTTAGCAATTCCGGGAGAATATTTCAATTCTTCATTGATTTTCAGAGATTTTTGATAATAAGACAAAGCATCATCTAGATGTTTCATTCGTTCCGAAATACTCCCAATATTGTTGTAAGAATCAGCCATTGCTGATTTATCGCCCAAAATTTCGTTTATTTTTAAGCCTTCAATGTAATTTTCGAGTGCTTTTTTGTAATTTCCTTGTTTGTTGTAAATAATTCCAATCACATTGTAGCAAGAGGCTTGCCCTTTTTTAAAATTTATTTCGGTCGAAATATCTAAACCTTTGTTTAAATTAACCAATGCTTCAGAATAATTGCCAATGTTTTCATACAAGCTGCCAATTGTATAATAAGATGATGCAATTCCTTCTTTATCATCGAGTTGAATATTAATATCTAGCGATTTTTTACTGTATTCGAGGGCTTTAGTTGTGTTGCCAATATACGAATAAATATTACCCAAATTGTTTAGGGTAGAAGCCATACCAAGCTTATCGCCAATGGATTGCCTAAGGTCAAGTGCTTTCTGATAAAAATAAAGACCAGAATCAATTTTAGAAGCATAATAACAGGCATTGCCTAAATTATGAAATGCGGCTCCTTTTCCTTTTTTAAAATTTATTTTTTCTGCTAATTTCAACGCTTTTCGAGCGTAAACGGCTGCTTCGTCTTGATTATAAGGCACAATTTCATACGATAGTTCGTTAAAAATTTTTACTTGAAGGCTATCGATTTTTTGCACTGTCAGAGCTTTCTTCAAACTGTCAATTTTAGTTTGCGAAAACAATGAAAATGAACTAATTAATAACAAAAACAGCAAAATATATTTTTTTGTAGTACTCATTAATTGTAACTATTTTTAAAACACTTTTAACTAAAAAATATTCTTCAAATAAAAGTGAATGAATAATTGAAATTCAAGAAAAAAGAACAAAACAGATTATTACACTATCATTATAGGTTATTTTTTTAAAATCGTCAAAATTTCTTTTAATTCTACCACTCCTTTGTTGGTTTCACTTATAAAATTAGCCAACATTTCAGGATAATCCTCTTTGCGTTCTCTTGCTTTCACCGCATTTTCAAAAAGTTGCATATCGGCTCGTAACTTGTTCATTCCCACTATTGCAACAGATGATTTGGCTGAATGTACGTACAATTTCAAATCGTCCCACTTTTCATCTCTAATTGCTTTGTTAATGTTAGTAACATATTCAGAGATTTGATCAATAAACATTTCAATCATTTCGGCAATAATTTCATTGTTATCGCCTGCCATATTTTTTAAATAATCTAAGTTTGTAATTTTTTGTGATTCGTTCAGAAATTCTTTATTTATAGCCTGCTGCAGAATTTTTTTTATCAAAACTTCAGCTTTAAAGGGCTTTGCAATATAGTCATTAATTCCGGCTTCAAAACTTCTATCAATTTCAGATTTTGTAACAGCCGCCGTAAGTGCAATAATTGGAACTAACGAATGAGGCTCTTTCAAAAGCGTACGAATTTGTTTAGTAGCCTGATAACCATCAAGTTCTGGCATGTGTAAATCCATCAAAATTACATCAAACAAATTGTTGGTAGCTGCTGTTACGGCTTCTTTTCCGTTTTCAACAAGGGTTACCGTCATATTGTTTTTTAATAGAACTTCCTTAGCAAAAACTTGATTTAATTTATTATCTTCAGCTAATAAAACGTTCAATGTTTTATTAACTGCTATTTTATTAAATTTTGGTGTATCTATTTGGTTTGCAACCATATTTTTAGTATCTGTAACAACTCCAAAAGGAAGAGTAACACAAAAACTGCTACCTTCGCCAAATTTGCTTTCTACAGAAATTGTGCCGTCCATCAAATGCACGAGTTGTTTAGAAATAGTTAATCCTAAGCCAGTTCCACCATATTCGCGAGTAGTTAAGTTGGTAGCTTGATTAAATTCTTCAAAAATAGCTTCAAGCTTGTCTTTCATAATGCCAATACCAGTATCAATGACTTCAAATTCAATAATTTGAGTGTTTTCAAGAACAGATTTTAATTTAAATTTCATTGAAATACCGCCTTTTTGTGTAAACTTAAATGCGTTTCCAACCAAATTAGTAAGTATTTGATTTAAACGGACTTTGTCGCCAATTACAAAATTTGGAATAGCATCATCTATTTCAATGGTAAAAAATAAGCCTTTTTGAGTCATTCGTTTTTCAAAAATATCTCGGTATTGATACACCAATTTTCTAAAATCGAAAGCTTCATTCACAATTTTCACTTTTCCGGCTTCAATTTTAGAAAAATCGAGAATATCATTGATAATTACCAGAAGATTATCGGCAGAAATACGAATATTTTCAAGATATTGAAATTGTTCTTCGCTTAGTTCAGTTTCAGCCAAAAGGTCAGTCATTCCAATTACTCCATTCATTGGTGTTCTTATTTCGTGGCTCATATTTGCCAAAAACTGCTCTTTAATTTTGAGGCTGTATTCGGCTCTGTCTTTTGCTATTTTGAGGTCTTTATTTTGTTTTCCAAGCCTAGAAATCATTTCATTAAACACATACGAAAGCTGTCCAATTTCATCTTTGGAATTGTAATCACTTCGGATAGAATAGTTGCGAGTTTCAGCAATATTTTTCATCAAGTCGGCTAAATTTATAATAGGTTTGGTAATTAAACCCTGAAAATAAATAGCCATAATAAGCGATATAATCAATGCCAAAATTATTATCAATGAAATAACAATCAAAAATTTAGTTGTTCTTTCTTTGTATTCGTCTAAATTGGTTTGAATAAAAATAGTTCCGTGCGTATGGTTTTTGTAAATTATGGGCTTAGTGATAATAATTTTGTCTTGCGAAAAAATAATGGTATCGGTAGGAAATTCAAGTTTTTCGGAAGCTCTGTAGCCAATTCCTTTTTTGGCATAATCAGCAAACGAAAGATTATTAACATTATAAATAGCAGCCATTTCAATGTAAGCATCAGAAGAAAGCAATTGCAACGATTTTTTTGCGTCTTCTTTACCGCTCATAAAAAACTCCAAATTTGCGGCATTATTATTTCCAACAGTTTCGGCTAAAATAGACAAATCGCGTAAAGCCTTGCGTTTAAATTGCTGTTTGTCATAAATAATGAACAAAATGGACGACACAAATAAAGCAAAAGCACTCAAAATAAAGAGAAAGAAAACAATTTTCTTTTTTATAGATAAATTTCTGAATCGAGCAAGCATATTTAAAAGTTCATTATTTTAATAATTTATTTTTTCTCAAAGAAAACATACCAAGCTGTCGGAAAAAATTGTTTTACCCTAAACCAATTTAATCGATTAGTTCGGCAATATTTAATAATTGTGGACTAAAATAAACATGATAATCCAAAGCTATTTTATTATTAATCTGAATATTACACTTCATTCGAGCGTATTCAAAATTAACAATTCCTCCGTTTTTGCAAAATTCAGAATTGTTAGTACTAACCGACAAAATTTTATATTCGTTGCAAAAAGTAATAATCTCGTGAGTTTTATCAACTTCACTTTCAGGTAAATAAATCAAATCATAATTATTATTTTTTTTCAAATCAAGAAAATTAACCACTTTAATTTTTTTTCCGTAACACATTTTATCAGCAAAATACTGCTTCATTTCGTTTGTAATATTCTGATTATTAAATACTCCAATTAAAAACAACTCTTTATTTGAAAGTACAGCATGGTCCCAATCGATAAACTGAAATAAATGAAAAATCATTTCCTGTTCTTCATCAATTTGGGCTGATAAACGAATAGAAAAACCAAATAAAAACAAAAAAACTGCAAAAAAGCCTTTCCTTGCCAATTTTAAAAGATGTTTGAAAAAAAACAATAGCTAATAAATAACTGATTTACAATAACTAAACTGTCCTTTTTACAATTAAACATAATAAAAAAATAGATTAATTCAAAAATTAATTAGTTCACAATATAAGATGAAATTAATAAATATAAAAATCTTTTTAAACAAAAATTAGCTTTTTTCCTCAAAAAGGGAATAAACCTTTTGTTTAAAAAAAATAATCCTCTATATTTCAAATAATTAAAATATAAAATATATCGAAATTTAAGTTTCGTTACACAAAAATTATTTTTTAATAAAAAAATTAAAAATTGTTCAAAATACCCATTTATTTATTTACAAAATTTATGTAATCAATTTATTTATTTCACCATTTCGCAAACATGAATTTCGCTCTTTTAGTAAAGTAAAAATTACACGATGCAACGCAATATAATAATTATTTTTCTTCTTCAAAGTTAGCATATTGTGCCGAAAAAATCAATAAAATTGTATATTTTTTTTAGCCAATTTTGTTTTTCTCAAAAATAAAGATGCAGGTGTGTTTTATTTCGAAATCATTTTTTGATAATCTAGTCATTCACTGAAATATAACAAATATTCAAATACAATTGCAATTAAATTGTCGTTCGTACAAAAAGTCTAGTAAAAAGGAGAATTACATAAAATTAAATATTTCTTTATTGTTTTAAAAAAAACTAATTAAATACATGTAATTAAATTTCAACCAATTGAATTACTATTAAAATTTGTAATATTATATTTTTATTCTAAAAATAGTTCGTTTTAATTTTTTTTTGTAAATTTGAATAAAATAATTTTTCTATTTTTCGATATTAATTTTTAGCCTTAAAATAAGAAGAAAATTATTAGGAGTAAAAAATAATGAAATAAATACAGCATCAAAACTAAAATTTTTAAAAATTAAATCATATTTTTATAACAAAACTTCCAAAAAAAATAGTTTTTTATATTTTGAATTAAAATACTCGTTTAATTAAAAAAAAATAAGTTTTAATAATATAAATAAATAAAATAAATTTTGAACAAAGAAGTTTTTAAAACATTTTATTATATGAAAAAAATTACATCAACCTTAGCCTTAATGGTATTAATAGTAAACTTGTTTGCTCAAGTTCCAGCCATAACCGACACAAGTGCCACATTAGTAGCTGCACAAGGGCAGGAAGCAGAAACCTTCTACAATCAAGGCATTGAGGAGTTTAAGATAAAAAATTATCAAGTAGCCATTGAAAGTTTTGACAAGGCTATTGCCATAAATCCTGAATTTGCAAAAGCTTATTTCAATAGAGGTGTAGTTAAAACAGAACTAAATGAAACCGATAATGCCCTGAATGATTTCAACAAAGCCATTGAAATTGATTCAAAAATGGGTATAGCTTATTTTAGTCGTGCACTTTTAAAATTCAACAAAAACGAATTTTCGCAAGCCAACAGCGATTTAAAAATGGCTATCAACTCAATGTATGAAGATGCAAAAGTGTATTATTATTTAGGCATAACTTACTTTCAAACAGATGATTACAAAGAAGCAGAAAATAGTTTTACAAAATCAATAAACTTAGATGCAAACTTTGCCTTTGCATACAACGACCGTGCTAGTGCAAAAAGACAACAAAATGACTTAGCGGGTGCAATAAGTGATTATAAAATTGCGATTGAAAAAAACAATAATATAGCACTTATTCACAATAACTTAGGAAGTGCACTAAAGCTAAACGGAAACTATGAAGAAGCCATTGCTGCCTACGAAAAAGCAGTTGCACTCAAGTCTGATTATTACATAGCTTTTAATAATATGGGAAGTGCATATTTTCAGCTAAATAATTATGAGAAAGCTGCTGAAAATTTCCAAAAAGCAAGCCAAATAAAACCAGATTATGCGTTTGCTTACAACAATTTAGGAACTGCACTTCTAAAGCAAGAAAAATACCAAGAAGCCACACAAATTCTGGATAAAGCAATAGAATTAGACCCAAATTATGGTTTTGCTTACTTCAATAGAGGAAGCGCAAAAGAAATGCTCCGCCTCCCGAAAGAAGCATGTGCAGATTGGCAAAAAGCCTTTGATTTGGGTGTAAAGACTGCCGAAAGTTTAATCCATGATTGTGATTAATTTAAATGTAATAATTTCGATTTTCTTATTAATTAATATTGCAAATTTTAAAAATAAATTATTTTCGAACGTCTAATTTTTTAAAAATATAAAACTAAGTTATAAATTTTTAGCAGTTTATATTATAATTTCCATCATTTAATTTAACTTTATTTAAAATGAATTTGAAAAAAATTGCATATGTTATTTTTATACTCTTTTTAATAAGTTTCTCGGTTAATGGGCAAACTCCGGTAAGCATTGATAAAAAAGAATTTAAATATAACTCAGACGACGATGCCTTTAAGCTTGCTTGGCAAAGTATAAAAGCTGGAGATGAAGCTTTTGCAGCGGGTTCTGCATATTATCACATTGCTTTAAAATACTATTTGGAAGCAGTAACTTACAACGCAAAAAATCCAGAACTGAACTATAAACTTGGGATTTGCTATTTATTTTCGCCTCAAAAAGAAAAAGCAGTTGCTTTTTTAGAAAAAGCAAGCGAAAAACCCGATTTAGCACCCGATTTTAGGTTTTGGTTGGGCAAAGCTTACCATGCAAACTACGAATTTGACAAAGCAATAGAGCAATACGAAAAATTCGTTAATAGCTTACCACCCAAGCTAATGCAGCAGTTTGAAGCAGAAGTAGGCGAACCAATTTTGTTGATTGAAAATTGCAAAAATTCAAAAGAATTAGTAGGTTCTAAACTAAATATTTTTGTTGATAATGTTGGAAGTAGTGTAAATACAGCTGCTGCTGAATATAGTCCACTCATTTCGGCAGACGAATCGCTGCTGATTTTCACTTCGCGCCGCGAAAATACAACCGGCGGAAATCGTTCGTTGAGCGACAATGAGTTTTTTGAAGATATTTATTTTTCAAAAATTGGTAAAAACGGAGAATGGCTAACCGCTTTAAACATTGGCGACAAAGTAAATACTAAAGAACATGATGCCACAGTAAATTTAACAGCTGATGGTCAAAAACTTATAATTTATAGGAGTTCTTCGGGCAATGGCGATTTGTTTGAAAGTAAGCTTAATGGTAATGAATGGTCAAAACCGCGTCAATACTCTAAAAGCTTGAATACCAAATATCACGAAGCTTCAGCTTGCCTCTCACCCGATGAGCAAACGATTTACTTTGTATCAGACAATCCCTCGAATAATTATGGAAAGCACGATATTTTCAAAGCCACACTGAATAAAAATGGCGATTGGGACAATATCGAAAATCTTGGCAATGTGGTAAATACAAAATTAGATGAAATTTCGGTATTTCTTCATCCCGATGGTAGAACGCTGTATTTTAGCTCAGAAGGACATAATTCGATGGGAGGTTACGATATTTTTAGCACTACATTACAAGAAAATGGCACTTGGTCGAAGCCTGAAAATATTGGAAATCCGATAAATACACCCAACAACGAAGTATTTTTTGTAATTTCGGGCAACGGAAAACATGGCTATTTTGCATCAAACCAAGTTGGCGGCAAGGGTGAAACCGATATTTACCGAATTACTTTTTTAGGCGAGCCAAAACCAGCTCTTCAAAGCAATGAAGATAATCTAATGGCAAGTTTGACGATTCCTATAAAAGAAAAAACAATTGAAAAGGCAATAGAAATTAAAAAAATTCGCTTAACCATTTTAAAAGGAATTATAGCCGATTCAATAACAAATCAACCACTTGAAGCTCAAATAGAAATTGTTGATAATTTAACCGGAAAACTTATTTCGAGTTTTACGTCAAATTCAACAACGGGTAAGTATTTAATACCTTTACCTTCAGGTTTCAATTATGGAATTGCAGTAAAAAAAGACCAATATTTATTTCATTCTGAAAATGTAGATATTCCTAATACAACTGGTTATCAAGAAATTAATAAAGACATCAAACTTCTTAAATTCTTAAAAGGTTCAGGAATTATTCTTAGAAATATCTTTTTCGACACAGGAAAATCTATTTTAAGAGAAGAATCCAATACCGAGTTAAATAGATTGTGGGTTCTTTTGAATGAAAATCCAAGTTTAAAGATTGAAATACAAGGACATACAGATAATGTAGGCGGCTTAGAATACAATAATAAACTTTCAACCAGTCGCTCAAAAGCTGTAGTCGATTATTTGATAGGCAAGGGAATTGACTCTAACAGGCTCACTTTCAAAGGTTATGGCTATTCAAAACCACTAACTACCAACGAAACACCCGAAGGCAGACAAATAAACCGTAGGGTTCAATTTCAAATTTTATAGTTAACTAATTCTGAATATCAAATACTTAATAGTTTATAATTCCTATTTAAAAATTGAAAAAATAATATTAAAAAAAGATAAATTATTAAAATACATAACAATATGAAAAAAACAATTTTATTTTTCATTGCACTGCTTTTCATAGCAAACATAAGCTATGCACAAGAGCTTCTGTCGATTAACAAAAAAGAGTTTCTCATTAAAAATCAGCCTGATAGCGGGGCATGGAAAGCACTAGCTGAAGCCGAAAAATTATTTAAGCTTCACAAAGCAAATGCTCAAAAAGCTGCAAATTTGCTTATCAAAGCCGATTTGTACAATCCAGAATTAGCTAAACTAAAATACAATTTAGGATTGTGCTATTTATATGCTCCAGAAAAAAGTAAATCGGCAAAATATTTTGAAGAAGCTATCCGATTAAACGAATTTGTAACCAAAGAAGTGCGCTTTTTGTTAGCCAAAGCTTACCAACTTAATGGCGAATTTGACAAAGCCATAGCTGCATACGAAAGCTACAAGCAAGCAGTTGCGCCTAGTGAATTGCCAAAAATTGAGTCAAAAATAGACTTTTTGATATTAGAATGCTCAAAAGGCAAAGAATTTATGGCAATTCAAAAAAGATGTTATATCGACAATTTGGGTAGTGCCATTAATACTGAATATAATGAGTACAACCCTTTCTTTGATGTTGAAAATCAGAAACTTCTATTCACTTCGCAAAGAGAAAATACAACAGGAGAAAAAATAAACAAGTACGATAACAATTATTACGAAGATATTTTTGAATCAGAATTTGCAAACGAAACTTGGAATACAAGCCAAAACTTAGGAAAAATATTTTCGACAAAAAACAATGACGCATTAGTTGGTTTAAATTCATCAGCCACAAAAGCGTTCATTTACAAAGGATTAGAAAATGGCGGTGATTTATTTATATCTACAAAAAAAATAACAACTTGGTCAAAACCAATTAGTTTAGGAAACAGCATTAATGGTAAAAAAAGTAAAGAAAATTCAGCAACTCTTACAAACGACGATTCAACTCTCTATTTTACAAGCAATCGTGAAGGTGGTTTTGGAGGTTTCGATATTTATGTAAGTTACAAGAAATCAAATGGAAAGTGGGACAATCCACAAAATTTAGGTTTCGAAATAAATTCGCCTGCCGATGAACTTTCGGTGTGCCTTTCGCATGATAACCAAACGCTTTATTTTGCTAGCAATGGTTTAGCTGGATGCGGAGGTTACGATATTTTTAAACTCGAAAAAAATGAAAACGGAAGCTGGTCAAATCCAATAAATTTTGGAAGTCCAATAAATTTGGCAACTAACCAATTGAGTTACTATCCATTACCCGATAATAAAACAGCTTATTATACTAGTGAAAACGAAAATAGTTTGGGATTTTTAGATATTTATAAAATAACATTCTTAGGTGACGAAAAGCCTTCTTACCAGACAGTAGAAGATAATTATTTGTCATTTTTAGAATTAGCGCCACCCAAAATTGAACTTTTTCAGCCAGTACTATCTACTGTTTTATCAGGAAAAATAATAAGTAAACGTACAAAATTTCCTATTTCGGCAATAATAGAGATAGTAGATAAAGAAAAAAATGAGGTAATTTATTCGGAAAAATCAAATCTGGAAACAGGAATGTATGAAATATCGCTTCCAGCAGGAAAAAATTATAGTATTTCGGTAAAATCTGATGAATATATGTTTGCATCTGACAATATTGAAGTACAAAAATCGGTAAAATTTCAACGATTTGTTAAGAATTTTGAGCTTTCTCCAATCGAAATTGGTGCTGCTATAGTACTAAAAAATGTCTTTTTTGACAGTAATGCATCAATTTTACGTTCTGAGTCGTATGCCGAACTAAATGTTTTATCGCAATTACTTAAAAATAATTCAACAATAAAAGTAGAAATTTCAGGACATACCGACAATAAAGGAAGTGCATTTTCTAATAAAAAATTATCGACCGAACGAGCTATTGCAGTAGTTAATTATCTAGTAAACACTGGAATAGATAAGAATAGAATTGTTTCAGCTGGATATGGTCATGACAAACCAGTAGCGGATAACAAAACTCCCGAAGGAAGACAAATTAATAGAAGAGTAGAAGCCAAAATTATTTCATTAAACTAGCTTATTTACAATAAATTGCCAAGTTAAGAATTAGATTTGCTTTGCAATTTATTTTTATTTTATAATTCATTTTTGAATACATGAAAAGCAAAAAAATTCAAATCATATTTTTATTATTGATTATAATTGGTGTTGTTATTATAAGTATTTATTACTTTTCTCGAACAAAAAAAGCAGCAATTTTACCTTCTTTCATGCAAAACAATGAAATTTGGGTAGAAAAAGAGGTACAAAAATTAACAGAAAAAGAAAAATTGAGCCAACTTTTATTTATAGAAACAGATAGTTTTTCTGTAAATTTCGCTCCCGGGGCACTGGCTTATAATGGCAGTAATTTTTCTGATTTTGAGGTATTTAAATCTAAATTCGACCGAAAAAAAACAATAGCACCAATTTTTGTAAATCTCTTTTCAGATGGCTTATGTCATTTTAGCAAAGAACATACAAAGCTCAATATCAATCATTTATTTGCAAACGATGATTCTATTTCTATGAGAAATTGGAGTGAGTACATTTTAAATTTAAATTTATCATTATCCCAGAATTTTCATGTTTTTTCGCTTCTCAATTTGCGCCCAAATCTGGAATACGATTCTATTTTTTTTGCAAACCTACTGTTCAAAGCAATTGAAACAACTCAGTTAAGTGATAGTCAGAGAGTTTTAAATGGTCATTGGTGTAATTTTCCGCTACAAAATCTTAAAAAAGATAGTTTGACGTATCTGCATGAAGTTAATCTCACAAAAGAGTTAATTAAAAACAAAATACCTGCTTTATTTTTAAAATTTCCATCAATCACCTTCATTAAGTATTTACGAAAAAATTTAAATTACAAAGGTTTGATTATTAGCGATTTCAGAAATAAAAAAACTCCCCAAACAGATGAATTGGTTCAATTTATAGAAAACGGAAATACTTTTTTTCTTGTTTCAAAAAATTTAGGCTCTTTCAGTAAAAATATGTTTAAGCTCGAAAACCAGATAAATAAAGAAAAACTAAATGAACAAGTAAAAAAAGTACTTTTGGCAAAAAAATGGATAGAAAAATCACCTTCAAAAAAACAAAACAATCTGTGTGAGGATAATTCATTCAAACTTCAAACCAACAAAATAATTGAAAATTCGATAACACTTGTTAAAAATTCAGACAAAATAATTCCGTTAGTGTCAGTTAAAGAAAATATTGTGGTAATAAACATTGGAAAAAATTCAGATTCATTCAATGCGATGCTCCGAAATTATATTGAATTTTCAACCATAACCTTTGATGTAAATAAAAAACCGGCAAAACAAAAAGCGGATAAAATTATTATCACTTTAAATACCCATAGCTTAAACGAAAATGAAATTAACTACATTCAAGAAGTAGCTAAACTACTAAATATCAAGCACAAACCAATTATTATAAATATAGGTGAAGTTAAAAATTTAAGTAAATTATCATCATTTCAAACCATTATTCAATGCTATGGAAATTCAAATTTAGAACTCGAATTGAGTGCGCAAGCGATTATGGGTGGAATTGGATTAAAAGGCTGTTTACCAAGTTATTATGAAGAAAAAAAACTTTTCCAAAGCTCATTTACAACTGAAAAAAACCGACTGAAATATTCGGTAGCTGAAGAAGTAAATATGAGTTCAACCAAGTTGGAAGTTATTGACAGCATAGCACTTGCAGAAATTTCGGCAGGAGCATTTCCGGGTTGCCAAATATTTGTAGCCTACAAAGGAGTAGTTGTTTACAATAAACAATTTGGCTATCATACTTATTCAAAGCAAGATAAGGTTAAAGAAACCGATTTATATGATTTGGCATCGCTTACAAAAATTTCGGCTACAACTTTAGCTGCGATGAAAATGTACGATTTAAAAAAGATAAATCTATCAACAACTTTGGGTAATTGCATGAAAAATACCAAAATAGATTATACCCGTATAATTCCCGATACGATTATAAAAATCGATACTTTGCTACTCAAAGAAATACCAAATCTGAAAAAACTTTTGGCTTCTACCGATACTATAAATCTGAACGATAGCACGATTATAACTTTTGATACAATTATTGCAAAACTAACTCCCAAACGAAATATTTTTAAAGTTCCTTTGCAAGAAATGCTAATACATGAATCAGGAATTATGCCGGTTTTGCCAATTTTACCCTATATTTTGTATAAAATACCACACAAACGTAAAAGTTTTAAAATAAAAGCTTCGGTATTTGCTGATGTAAATGATAGCTTACAAAATGAGCCAAAATACGATACTATTTATTCTATCGACAAAAAATTAAAGCGTTCTGAAGCTTTTTCGAGGTATTATTTAAAAAATAAAAGCGATTCGTCGGTAATGCAAATAGCTGAAAATATGTTCTTTAAAAATACTTATAGAGATACTTTGTGGATAGAAACAAAGCAGCTAAATGTGGCTCAAGAAAAAAAATACCAGTACAGCGATGTAAACATGATTTTGGTGCAAATGGCAATTGATTCACTCAATGGCGAAAATATGAACGATTTTTTGAAAAAAACATTTTATCAAGATTTGGGTTTAAAAAATACCTGCTTTCTTCCGTTGAAAGAGCACAAAAAAAATGAAATAGTTCCCACTTCGCTTGATAAAATATGGCGCAATCAACTCCTCCAAGGTTATGTTCACGACCCATCTGCTGCCATTTTGGGCGGAATTGCAGGAAATGCAGGATTGTTCAGTACTGCCAAAGAACAAGGAATTTTGTATCAAATGCTTTTAAATAAAGGCACTTACGGAGGAACTCGATATTTAAGTAAAGAAGTTGTAGAGCTTTTTACCAAACGCCAGGAGGGTCATGTTAGAGGTTTAGGCTTTGAAATTCAATCTTCTAAAGCAATAATGAGCCAGTTTGCTTCTAAAACAACTTATGGGCACACCGGCTTTACAGGAAATTGCGTTTGGGTTGATCCTGAAAATGAACTGGTATTTGTATTTATTTCAAATAGAGTGTATCCAGATAGCAAAAATGGAAAAATAAACGGGCATAAAGTACGACAAAAAGTACACGATGCCGTTTATAAATCAATAATTCGTTGAAAAAATAAAACGAACTAAAAAAATCTGCTTTTTTTTTGCTTAAATCAAAAAAAAAACGTTTATTTGTTTAAAAAAAAGCTGTACATATTATAAATTTTGAAAACTATTTTTTTAACTCAAACCTAATTTTGAAATTGTAAAAAAAAATTATATGTCAAAACAAACAGACGAAAGACTTATTGTTGTAAATGAGATATTTAGCCCTTCAGCTCCTATTGAAAACATTAGCCTTTTTATAGGAAGAGTAGAGCAAATAACTAAAGTAAAAGAAGCAATAGAAGAACGTGGTCAGCATGTTGTAACCTTTGGAACACGAGGTGTTGGTAAAACATCTCTTGCCAATGTAGTGCGCGATTTGTTCAAAAATGTGAGTACAGTAAAAGTAACTTGCAACCGCACAGACGATTTCAGAAGTATCTGGGATAGAGCTTTTAGCAAAACAAAGTTTGTTATCAGTGAGCGTAATGTTGGTTTCAATGCCAGTGTAAAAGACCAAGTAATAAGGCTTTATTTACCTGAAAAAGAAGAAATTACAGCTCACGATATTGAATCAGTTCTTACTGATGTGTACAATACGATGCTGATAGTTTTTGACGAATTTGACAGCATCACCGATGAGAAAACCAAAATAAAAATGGCGGATACTCTCAAATCACTTTCTGATAATATTTTTAATATAACCATTATGATTATTGGGATTGCAGATAGTGTAGATGAACTTTTGGGGCATCATTCGTCGCTCGAAAGATGTATCAAACAGATTCATATTCCACTGATGAGCGCTGATGAATCGTACCAAATAATTGAAAATAACTTACCGCTTGTGGGTCTAAAAATTGAAAAAGATGTAGCCGATAGAATTGTAGAATACGCATCTGGTTTTCCACATTATGTTCATTTGCTTTGCAAATATTCTAGTCAAATGGCTATAATTCAAGACGATAATACAATAAAACACGAGCACTTGAATTGGGCAGTAGATGAAAGTATAAACAATTCAAATCATAGTATAAAAACAGCTTATCAATTGGCAGTAAAGTCAAATAGCCGTAAAAAAAATCAATTTGAAGATGTCATTTATGCTTGTTCGCTGATTGAAAATGATGATAGACTTTTTAGCTCCGAAGACGTGATTAAAATATACAATAAACTAACCTCGAACGAAAACAAACCCGAAACCATCAATTACAATTTAGGGATGCTTTGTAAAGAAGAAAGAGGAGAAATACTTGTTAAAGCTGAAAAAATAGGCGAACAGAAATATACTTTCAAAAATCCTTTTATGAAAGCCTTTATAAAGCTAAAAGTACATTCAGAAAGTAATGAGGTATAAAAAAAGATAAAAAAAGCAGCTAAAAAATAATTTTAGTTGCTTTTTTAAATTAAAATTTCAAAAAAGTTATTGCTTCGTTTCATTAATTGCTTGCACAATATTGATTCGCTCACCATCTTTAAAAGCTACCACAAAAGAATCTCTGCCTATTCCATCTTGAAAATTTCGTGCATCATCGTAATTATCAAAGCGACCTACCATGTATTTCCACAAACCTTCATGATATGATGCAGTTACGTTTTTATTGCCTTTATACAAATTATCTACTTTAATATTAGGCAAAGCATTTTTAACGGCAATAATCTGCACTGTAAAATAAATATACGAACGATTGCCTGAATTATTATTTCCATTATTATTTCC
>DZBP01000006.1:36064-46182 GCA_022729915.1 Draconibacterium orientale
ATTATTATTTCCTGAATTATTATTTCCTGAATTATATTGATTTTCAGAATTTTCGTTATTTTCAGCAATTTCTTTTTCAGAACAATCAATATATAAACAAATACCATCAACCAACAAGTCGAGTGCCTCATGTTTTAATGTATTTGAAGTTTTAACTTGCTTCGATATGTACTCATAGGTATCTCTATCGGTGAGCTTATTAATAATATCTTTAGACTCGTTCAGTTTTAAACTAGCATCATAAAGGGCTTTTTTAGAAGCTTTGTTATTTTCTGCCTGGTTTGAGTTTTTTTGAAGTTCTTCAATTTTTTGTTTAAAAACATCAGAACTAATACTATAACCTTTGTCGACAGTTTTAGTAGCATCAATCAATTTAACAAGCCCTTCGTGTTCGAGTTCTGCGATTTTTTTTTCTGTGTTTTTTTTATCTTTTTTGGATTGAGTTTTCATTTCTTCTCTCAAATTAAAAACTTCCAATTCAAGAGCTCTAACTTCTTGCAAAAAAACCTCTCCCGAAACTATAAAATTGTCGGCTCTATCTAATTCTTTTAGTTGCGCAGCCGAAAGTTCTTTTTTAATACCCGAAAGTTTTTGCTTGTACTGGGCTTCTGCTCTAAACATCAGAAAAAAACAGAATAAAAAAGAAAATGTAAAAAAAATAATTCTTTTCATGTTGTAATAGTTTGAATTATACATCATAAATAACGTCAAAAACTAATTATTCAATATGTAATTTCTATAATAAGTTTATTTAAATCTGAAAAAATATTAAAAAAAATGGTCTATCAAAGTGTTAAAAAAAACCTTTGAAATATATTACAAGATGTTACTTTTTTTTGTCAATTCCAAACAAAAAAATTAAAATAGCAAATTACTTTATTTTAAATAAATTCTGAATAAAATAAATAATTCATTTAGAATCATTTTTAATTAACCAATAAAGGCAATCAAAGTAAAATAGAAATAAAAAAACAAATAAAAAAAAGCTATTTTCAGGTATTAAAAAATAAAATTTCAGCTAAATGACTTATTTAATAGATTTTTAACCAACAATTAACATCATTCTTTTTGAAATAAGCCTAATTCTTGATTTTTTTATGAATATTGAAAAAAATTTTGTTTAAATAAATTCTTTTTTCTACTTTTATTAAAAATATGCTCAAAAAAAAAAGCAAAATGTTCAATAAAAATAATCAAAAAAAAGATATTTTAGTGGTTGATGATATTTCATCAAACCTAGATTTACTTGGCAATATTTTGCAGTTAAATGGTTATGGTACTCGCTTTGCTACCAATGGATTAGAAGCAATTGAAGAGATTAATAAAAAGCACCCCGATTTAATTTTTTTAGACATTTCTATGCCCGAAATGGATGGCTACGAACTGTGCAAAATTCTCAAATCGAGCGAGGAAACCAAAGATATTCCAATTATTTTTCTTACAGCTTACAGCAATACTCAGCATCTTTTGAAAGCCTTCCAAGTTGGTGGTCAAGATTATGTTACGAAACCTTTCAATCCAGAAGAATTGCTGACAAGAGCCAATACTCACATAGAGTTAAAAGAAAAAAAAGCAGAAATAGAACTTTACAACCATCAATTGTTGAAACTCAATGAAGAGTTACTAAGGCTCAACGAAATTTTACACCAACAAAAAAAAGTAATTGAGGAAAAAAATAACGATTTGACATCGAGTTTAGATTATGCAAAATTAATCCAAACATCGTTACTTACCTCTGCGTACCAGCTTGAAGATTATTTTGACTCATCATTTATAATCAACAAAGCCAAAGATATTATTAGTGGCGATTTTTATTTTTTTCACAAGCTACAAGCAAAAAATCAAGCAATACTAATAGTAGCCGATTGCACAGGGCATGGTGTTCCGGGAGCGCTTTTGTCCGTTTTAGGTACTAGCTTAGTAAACAAAATAATAGTAAGCGATAATTGCTTCGACCCAAAAGAAATTTTATATGAGTTAGATGTTGCATTCATCAATTTTCTTAAATCGCGTGAA
Organism: Draconibacterium orientale; assembly: GCA_022729915.1. Taxonomy (GTDB): domain Bacteria; phylum Bacteroidota; class Bacteroidia; order Bacteroidales; family JAIFNL01; genus JAIFNL01. The sequence continues at coordinate 38,081 of DZBP01000006.1, forward strand.
AATCAAGCTGTTTCAAATGATGGAATGGATATTGGAATTTGCCTGTTCGATTTTGACACAAACGAACTAACTTTTGCTGGTGCGCGTCGCCCAATTTATAAAATTAGCAAAGGAACTTTAGAGCAATTCAGGGGAAGCATTCACCCTATTGGCGGTTATTTGCAAACTTCCAAAGATTTTAAAAACTATAAAATGAAATTTACAAAAGGCGACATAATTTACTTATTTTCAGATGGTTATGCTGACCAATTTGGTGGTGAAGATTCAAAAAAACTAGGTACAAAGCGTTTTAAAGAGCTTCTATTGCAAGTGCATTTGCTTCCTCTAGAAAAACAAAAAGATAATCTTCTGCTTTTTTTAGACCAATGGAAAGGGGAAAATGAACAGATTGATGATATTTTATTTATGGGCTTACAACTTTGAAAAAACAAAATCAAAGTTAGATATATTCTAAATAAGCGTTCTACAAAAAAAAATATTTTTTTTCTTTTAGCTGATTTATAACAATTTGCTATAATTGAATTTTAAAATGTGCTCAAAATAACAATTAAAAAAGGGAAAACAATTTTTTTATTGAGCAAAATATTTATACTTTCGTATCGTAATTAAAAAATAAACTAACTAATTTTAAAATTTATAAAAATGGCATATTTTATTTCTGACGACTGCACAGCTTGCGGTTCTTGCATTGATGAATGCCCAGTAGAGGCTATTTCTGAAGGTGATATCTATAAAATTGATCCTGAGTTATGTACAGACTGTGGCGCTTGCGCTGATGTTTGTCCTGTAGAAGCAATTTCTCCAGCATAGTTTTTAATTAAAAAACAAAAAAAAACTTTTTTCTGAATTAGAAAAAGGTTTTTTTAGTTTTATGTGAAAATCACAAGAATTGCGTTAAAAATTTAATAATCAATGAATTATATTTCATTTTTTATTGTTTTTTTAATTTATCAATTTTCAATTGCAACTGTTTTTGTTCTTCAATAGCCTGATTCAATTGCAAGCTGAGTTGCTCTTTTTCTAATTGCAAAGCTGTAATTTTAGCTTGTAAATGTTCTCTTTCAGCGCCCATTTCTTCGTGCGCAAGTGCCAAGCTTTCAAGGCTTTCTTTCATAATATCTTCTTGTTCGAGCATCAATTTATTTTTTTCGTTCAATTCCTTTTCTACGGCTTTTGACGTTTCAAGTGCTTTCTTCAAAATACCACTTTTAACCTCGAGCATGTCGTTCGTTTTTTTAAGCTCTTCTTGATTTAGCTTCATTTTTTCCTGATACTCAAGCAATTCAGCCGATTGTTCCTCCATTTTGCGTTTTTGTACTTCGGAATCGGTCATGTTTGAATACATAGCAAGCACTTTGTAAAGTTTACCGCCATTGTCGTAAAGTGGTTTGAAAATTTCATGCAACCAAAGTTCTTGCTGAGCTACAAAATATCTGCGAGTAATAAACTTCGTTTCACCGGCTCTGATGTCTTGCCAAAAATCATAAAATTCATCGCTGTCTTTCTCTTCGGCTGTGAGAATAGTACTGTGATGCTTTTTGCTAACCATCGACATTTTGATACGCAAAAGCTTCAAAATGTAGTCGTTAGCATCTAAAATTGTCCCATCGGGCGAAAATTGAATTGTTCCGGTGTTTTCATTAATAGCATCAAAAACACCTTTCAGTTCAACGGCTTGCCTTGCAGCTTCTTCTTGCGTAGCTTGAAGTTCCTCCATATTTTGGCGCATTTCCTCTTCTTGGGAAGCCAATTCTTCGGCTTGCTGTTGCGATTGAACCAAAAGTAATGCCGTTTTTGCATTAATTTTGGCTGTTGCTAATGTAGCGGCAATATTTTCAGCTACTTTTTCTAAAAATGCAATTTTGTAATCTTCAAATTCGTAAAAAGAAGCAATTTCTACAACACCCAATATTTTATCTTCTAATTTTAATGGAACTAAAATTAAATTGCGAGGGTTTGAATTTCCGAGTCCTGAAATTATCTCGATGTAATTTTCAGGAATTTCTTTTAAATAAATCGTTTCCTTTTCGATGGCACAAGTTCCGACTAAACCCTCGCCCATTTGAATAATTTTGGTATAATATTTTTTCCTATCGTATGCGTAAGATGCTATTAATTCGATAGTTACATTGTATTTATTTTCGTCATTTACTATAAAAATACCTCCTTGATTTGCATTTAGTGTATTTATAAGATTCAAAATAATATCGTTGGCTAATTTTGACAAATCATTGTTATTTTTACGTAAAATATCGCTATATTTAGAAATTTCATTCGCAGTCCAATTTCTTTTTTCGTCTTCTTTTTGATTTTCAATTTCCTTCAATTTTGAATCTTTAAGGCTTTTTCGCATATCAAGCAAGGCAATCCCTAATTCGTCTTTAGTGCTTCTAGGCTCAAAATCAGAATCAAAATTACCATTTTCAATTTCTTTAGCAAAAGCAGTAATTTTGAGCAATCCAAGTAAAAGTTTGTTTAGCGTTCTTTTGAAAAAACCAATTTCATCGTCAGAATTAACTTCCAGTTGCTGCATTACATCACCCAAAGCAACACTTTGCAAAGTTTCGATAATTCGTTGAATTTCAAGAATTACACTATTTTTAAAAACATAGAAAAAGAAAAATAAGAATAAAATTAATGGAAAAACAGAAATAATAAGAACCAGAAAAACAATGTTTTTATTGGAATTTATGCTTTCATAAGTAAGTGAAACTCTTGAAATTGAATTTTGTTTGATTTGCAAAAAACTTTGATTTATTTTATCAAAATGCACATTTGACTCATTCAATAAGTCAGAAAGTTTTTTATTAATTGAGAAATCAGTATAGCTTGTGTCGGCTATAACAGACTGAGCAATAACTATATTAGGTATAATGTTTTTGTTATACAAATCAACAATTGCATTAAAATTTTTTTTAGCAATTTCATAGTTTAAAGAATCGGATTGAGTATTAATGTACGTTTTTAAGGCAGCCAAACTTGTATTTGAAGCTTCTTGTAATTCATGCCATTCCTTTTCGTTTACATTAAGCGAAATGATTGATTCAGAAATATAGTTTTGTATTTGGTAATAATTGTGAGTATTTTTATTCAATAAAGTATAATCCTCTATAAACTTCTCACCTTCATCAATATAAAGAAATGTTCGGTTCAAATAAAAATACATAACAGCTATTATTAAAAGAAAAGTAAATAAAATTACAAATAAATTAATAAGCAATTTGCTTTCCAATTTAATATTTTTATATCTTGAAACTAAACTCATATAATAAAAAATTATTGATATTTATTGCTAAACAGTTATTCAATTGTTTAATGAAAAATTTCCAATTTTTTCATTAAACATTTAGAGCTCTGATTTTAAATAATTTGATAAAAAAATATCCTTTTTTTCAATAAAACTGCACCAATTAATACAAACCTAGTATTCTGAATATCAATAAAATACATTATTTTTATGCTCTTATTTATACTATTTAGTGCAGAATAATAAAAAAGCTAAGATAGTTAATATAATTTTCAGATAAAAGAATAATTTTTATTTTTTAATTTATTTGGCAAAAACTTTTTCGCCATGTACATAAGTTTGCAAAATTTGAGTTTTAAAAATTTCGCTTTCAGCTACTTCCATAATGTCTAAGTTGCAAACTACAAAGTCGGCAAATTTACCAATTTCTATGCTTCCCTTTACATTTTCTTCAAATGCAGCTTTTGCAGCCCAAATAGTCATTGCTTTCAATGCTTCTTCTCTTGAAAGTGCATTTTCAAACTGAAAACCACCTTGAGGAAACAAATCAAGGTCTTTTCTGCTTATAGCCGCATAAAATCCAAGCAAAGGGTCAATTTTTTCGATAGGAAAATCGCTTCCATTGGGCAACCAATCGTTTGTATTTAAAAGTTTTTTGTAGGCATAAGCATTCTTAATTCGTTCACTACCAAGTCTTTTTTCAGCCCAATACATATCAGAGGTAGCATGTGTAGTTTGAATAGATGGAATAATATTGAACTTACCAAAAAGGTCAAAATCATTATTATCAACTACTTGAGAATGTTCTATTCGCCAACGTTTATCGTTTTTGCCTTTCAAATACTTTGCATAAGTTTTTAGAATTAAACGAACTGCCGAATCGCCAATGCAGTGTGTATTTAGCTGATAATTATGTTTGTATGCAAATTCTGCCATTTTATCAAAATATTCGGGCTCGGCGACCAAAATACCCGAATAGTTTTCTTTGTCGGAATAAGGCTTTAACAGTTTCGCTCCTCTCGAACCTAAAGCTCCATCAGCATAAAGCTTTATAGACGAAACCGTTAAATAGTCTGTTTTATAAATGCCTTTTTTAACAAAATATTCAAAATTTTCGTCCGTAGGATTGAGCATTGCATAAATTGGCATTTTTAAATCACCCGCTTTGTGCATCGAATCGATTAATAAAACCATTTCTTTATCTAAACCCGCATCGCAAACGCCAGTGAGCCCAACGGCAAAGCAATTTTCTTGTGCTTTCAAAAGTGCTTTACTATTTTCGAGTGAGCTAAATTTGGGTATTTTATTTACCACCAAACTCATTGCATTGTCTATCAAAATACCATTGGGTTTTCCTTTTTCGAGAAGGATTTCACCTCCCTTTATTTTTGTAAATTCATCAATTTCAGCAATTTGCAAAGCTTTTGAATTTACAACAGCGGCATGACCATCTATTCTGGTCAAATAAATAGGAACATCTGGAAATGCTTCGTCGAGAAGCTGTTTGGTAGGAAATTCTTTTACCTCCCAATCGTTTTGGTCCCAACCTCTGCCTTCAATCCAAGCGGTTTTGTTGTCTAATCTAAATTTTTTAATTCTATCGATTACTTCATCAAAGGATTTTGTTCCGGTCAAATCTACCTCGCGTAGAATCATAGCTCCGTAACCATAAAAATGACTGTGAGCATCAATAAATCCGGGATAGATGAATTTCCCTTTCATCGAAATTATTTTTTCTGATTCAAATTTGCTTTGAATGGCTTTACTCGAACCAACAGCAATAATTTTTCCGTCTTTAACTGCAATACTTTCTACAATTTCAAAACTCTGATTTACAGTATATATTTTAGCATCTACAACAATAAAATCGGCTTTTTCTTTATTACACGACATACTCACAAGGGCTATTAACACTATAAAAGAAAGAAATTTCATCGGCATTTTGAACAAAATTTAAAAAAAATTTGTAATATATTTAGACAAAAATAAAAAAAATACATAGAATAAACTATATTTGTATAAAAATAATTTGAAAAATATTAAGCATTCTTTTGTTTGAAAAGTAAATTAATCTAAAAAAAATCTTTATTATTCTTTTTTAAACAAAAGATTACAGTAATTACAAATAAATATTAACTCAAACGTTATGAATCTTTTATTACTTTCACTAGCTCCTATTTTAATTATAGGGTTTTACATTTATTTTAGGGATAAATGGGAAAAAGAACCGATTAAATTGCTGTTGCTTTCTTTACTTTTTGGAGGTTTAACAGTAATTCCAATATTAATTGTAGATGCTTTATTAGAACCATTGGGCGAAGGCTTAACCGAATTATCTAAAGCAGCTTTTGATGCTTTTGTTACGGCAGCTTTAACCGAAGAAGCGTTTAAGCTTTTGGCTCTGTTTATTTTAATTTGGAAAAGTAAAGAATTTAACGAAAAGTTTGATGGTATTGTGTATGGCGTTTTTATATCGCTGGGTTTTGCAATGGTAGAAAATTTATTGTATGTTTTTGGCGACGAAGATGGCTTGTCCGTTGGAATTTTACGCGCAGTAACAGCAGTTCCGGCGCATGCGCTCTTTGGTGTTGTTATGGGTTATCATTTTGCACTTGCTAAATTTGAACCTACCAAACGTGGAATGGAGATTGCTCTGGCATTTTTAGTTCCATTTTTATTACATGGTTTTTATGATTTTTGGTTAATGTCCGAAAATGGTTATTTGCTTTTGCTATTTATTCCTTATGTAATTGGTTTGTGGTTTTTTGGGTTTAGGCGTATGAAAGCCCACTCACAAGATTCAGTTTTTAGAAAAGAATAATTTAAGCACTTGTGCTGTTATATTTGGAGCAACCATTTTTGTAATCAAATAAATTATAAGCACTTGGTAAAAAAAAATACAATTAAATTTGGTTCATTACTTATTATAAAAAAAACTTCTCGAATTTTTATATCGAGAAGTTTTTTTTTGAATTAAGAGACTAAAAATCAAATAATTGTGTATTTAGTTTCCAGTTGCAAAATTTACAATGTCTTCTTTTTGGTTTCCTAAATAATCTACAATTCTAACTTTTACTACGTATTCCTTTCCTTTCGCAAAATCGCCAATCGGACCCACATAAGCTCTTTCAGCTCCTCCATTAAGCGAATAGAAAATTTTACTTACTCCTACTTGCGTATCGGTTGCTGACAAATAAAGTTGAACGTGAGGAGAAAAAACTTCCATGTTTTTACCATCGTAAGTTTTTTTGCCAATCGGAGTAATACTAAAACGCGGATAAAGGCTTGGAGGCGTGTTATCTACAATGAAAAAGAAGTTTTCGGAATTCGTATTTTCTACAAAATCAAAACCAGTAAAATTTATAGAATGATGTCCTTCTGCGGCAACGGAGAAAGGAGCAGTAAAATCGGTTTCTATTTTTTTATCTACAGTATAAGTTATTTTATCCACACCAGCCTCAGCATCAATAGCTTTGAGAGTTATTTTAGTAGTAGAATTGATAAAAGTAGTATCGCGTGTAGTAAACTGTGGATTTGAATACGAATGACTCAAATTAGGACCTGTCAAGTCCACATAAGTTGCTGTGCTTTTGCTATTTCCTTTGCTGTTGCTTATTTTATTGTTCACATTATCGGTAGCATAATATTTTATAGCAGTAGCTCCTGTTTTTGTAGGTAAATAAAATGGTGCATCGTAAACAACATATTCAGCACCATTGATAGAGTAATGAATAGACTTTACTCCCGCCTTATTATCTACAGCAGTTAATTTAAATTTTGTTCTTCCTGAAGAGTACGCTTTTCCATTTGATACAAATTGATTACCAAGCACTTCGTCGATAACAATTGGTGCAGATTGGTCTAAAAAGAAAGAGTAAGATTTGATTTCTTCTTGATTTTTAACATTATCGATGGAATAAAATTTCAAAGTATGATTTCCTTCCGAAAGCGAAGCCAAACTGATGTAATTTACAAGTGCTTGAGGTTTGTTATCGTCGAATGAGTAATAAATTTTATCAACTCCCGACTTCAAATCACTAGCTGTGAGGTGAATAACAGTTCTAGGAGAAAGAACATCTTGAAATTGGTCGCCTTCAATTCGATATTCGGTAATAGGCGCTATAATATCAAGAGTAATTTTCTCTTCTTTTGTATCTTCCGCATTTCCAACATTATCGGCAGCATAGAATTTAAAAACGTAATTATTCTCAACATTTACATCAACCGGTTTTGAATATTCCGAAAACTGCGCACCGTTTGAAGAGAAAAAAACCTTTTCAACACCCGAAGTTTCATCATTCGAACTAAGCGAAACAGATAAACCTTTTCCAACAAAAAGGACATCTTTCGTTTTATAAATTGGAGCATTGTTCAACGTTAGCTTAGTATGAGGAGCTTTGCTATCGCTGTAAATTTCAAATTTTACATCTCGCTCTGGTTGCACCACTTTTTTGGTAACAGTATCCACACACGAAGGCGAGCGTAAAGTATTCCAACCTTCTGTGTCAAAATACATTGGGTTTGCATATTGCTTGGTAGATTCACCCGGACTCAATAAATGATGTTCAGCACCAGGATTTGGGGAGTCAGAAACAAAGAAATAAATTGGTTTTGCTTTGTTAACGTACAATTTACCATCGGGTGCTCTGTAAAATCGCTTTTCGTGTTTGAACTGCTCTTGTGCATAAACAACTGTATTTAAAGCAGTTAAAAAAAATAAAGAACTTAAAAAAATGCTCAGCTTTTTCATAATTTAACAATTAGTATTTTTTTTGATTTTCAAAAAAATTGCTTTAAAAATCATTTGCATTAAAAATTTTTATTAATGTTTTTGTATTAAGGTCTAAGACCTATT
>DZBP01000079.1 GCA_022729915.1 Draconibacterium orientale
TTTTTTAACCTTGCCTGAATTATTTCGTAAGTTCCAGATTCTAATTGATTATCAGTTTGTTCCTGAATTTTTTCCTTTTCAGCCATTCCTTTTTTTATTAAGTATTTTGTTTTTTAGATTGAGCAAATCAATTACCAAAAGTAAACTTTTTTTCATTAAAATCAAAGAAAAAAGTTGTGAATTATTTTTTTATCAATTAAAATATTGAAATTAAAGCACATTTTTTCCACACACAAAAAAAGGTTTTATTTATTTTGAATTAAATATTCACATACTTTTTTCCAATTTTCAAAATGTATTTGTCCAAAATGAATATGTTTTCCGGTAAAATCGCCTGCTCCATTTTTCGTTCTATCATCAACTAAATAGTCGCCAATGTTCAAATTTTTATTATGACTAATTATCAACCTTTTATATCCTATTTTTGGCAAATATTTTTTTATCCACATTAGCTTATCTTTCCATGCTGATGGATTTTCCCAAGGAGCTGTTGAAAGTATATAAATATCAAAATATTGAGCTAAAATTTCAACGGATTCTAGTGCGCCAGCCAAAGGTTTCATTTTAGAAAAAATATCAGGTACTTCATCAAGTTTTCCGGCATATTGTATTTTTATTTCTTCGTTTAATTGTTGTATTCCCGATTCAAAATCGACCAACACATTGTCCATATCCAAATAAAGTATTTTCATAGTAATTAGAATTAAAATTTTAAAGCATATTTACAATTCATATTCTTTTATTTTATTATTGAATTCATTATTGTAATTATATATTTATATCACTTATAATTTATTTTTCACAAATATACTAAAATTAAATTATTGCAAAAAATAAAGAATTATCATTAATCAATTAAATTTCTGAAAATCAGCGCAAAATGAAATTACCTCTTTCAAATTTCAAATTTATATTATTATAGTAGCTTTACGTTTAAATTATTTTATAATTTTGGAAAAAAAACAATGATAAAAAATGGAAAAAAGAATAAAATTATCTAAAAATGGTCCTGAATTTTCTCGAATCGTATCCGGTTTTTGGAAATTAGGAGCCGGAAATGCCGAATTAAATTATAATCAGCGTGAAGAATTAATTGAGAAAGCCATCGATTATGGAATTACAACTTTCGATCATGCTGACATTTACGGAAACTATTCAAACGAAGCTGAATTTGGTGAAGTTCTTAAACAAAAACCTTCACTTAGGCAAAAAATGGAAATAGTAACCAAATGTGGCATTCGAATGATGTCGCACAAAAAACCAGAACATATTGTGCCTTCTTATGATACAAGTAAAGCACATATTTTAGCTTCTGTTGAAAACTCTTTACGAAATTTGAATACCGATTGTATTGATTTACTGCTCATTCATAGACCAAGCCCATTGATGAATCCGCATGAAATATCAGAGGCTTTTATGAAGTTAAAACAGTCTGGAAAAGTAAAGTTTTTTGGTGTTTCAAATTTTACTCCTTCACAGTTTGAAATGCTCAATTCATTTACTGAGTTAGTTACAAACCAAGTTGAAATTTCCTTGCTTAAGCGTGATTTTTTTCTTGATGGAACTTTAGACCAATGTATTACAAAAAGTTTTTCTCCTATGGCTTGGTCGCCTCTTGGTGGTGGTAATCTTTTTAGAGAAACAGATGACATTAATTTGCTTAAAATTAAAGAATTAGCATTTAATTTAGCTAAAAAATACAATCTGCAACTTGACCATTTGCTAGTAGCTTTTCTGCTGAAGCATCCGGCAAATATTATTCCAGTTTTAGGTTCGTCGAAATACGATAGATTAAAAATTGGAGTTGAAGCTCTTGATATAGAATTAAGTACAATGGATTGGTTTGCTTTATGGCAAGCTGCCGGAGGACTTGTTCCTTAAATTTAAAGGTAAAATTTAAAAAATTTGGTAGCAATGAATATTGAAGACTTACGAAATTATTGTATTAACAAAAAAGCTGTTACAGAAAGTTTTCCGTTTGATGAAACTACTTTAGTTTTTAAAGTTGCAGGTAAAATGTTTGCTCTCACAGACTTAGAGGGTGAACTGAGTGTAAACCTTAAATGCGAGCCAGAGAAGGCAATTAAATTACGCGAAGAATTTCCAGCCATTATGCCGGGTTACCACATGGATAAAAAACATTGGAATACTGTAAAAATTGATAATTCTTTATCCGATTTATTTCTTTTTGAATTAATCGATAACTCTTATGATTTGATTGTAAGTAAATTAATTAAAAAAACTAAAGTTGAATTTGGATTTGACGTTTAATAAAATTATTTATTTACGTGAAAAAGATAATGTGTTTCGAGGATATTTTATAGCTAAAAAGTTTAAAAATTCTATAATTTTTTCTACTTTTGCAGCATAAAATAATCCCAATATTCTAATTTAAAATATGGAAAGTACAAACAGTTTTAGTGGAATTGAGTTAGTTTTGCACGTTTCTGGTAATGGAACAGAGGAAAATGTTTTCAGGAAAAAAGAAGGCGGACAAGATATTTTCTATAACTCATATTCACACGAAGGAATATCTAAAAAAGACGATTTTTGGTCTGGGCATCAAGATAGATATGAGTCTTGGGACGAATTTTGGAGTGAATTTATCGAATTAGAAGAATGGTGGTTTTATTACAAACCTCTTCAAATTCATAAAGATTATAAAGACTTTATTTTGAAAGAATTACTTATTATTTCCGAAAAACAAAAGCATCTCATAGATAAAGGAAATATGAGTATATGGCGCGAAAAATGCGTTAATTAATTATAATTTATTAAGCAATGAAAAAGTGAAAAATGATTTTTATTTAACACTTCATTTGAAGAAAATATTCATTTTTCTCTTTTTATTTTTTTTAAGCTTTTCGACTTTTGCTCAAATAAATACAAATTTTAGAGAAAAACAAATTACATTAAGCTTTGACACATTAATTGTTGATAGCCTGAGTATTATACCTCATTCCCTACATGTATTCAATTCAAATGGACAGTTGATTTCTAATAATAAATACCAGATAAATTATTTTTCTTCTTTTTTAGTTTTTGACTCATTTTTTGTTGCTCAAAATATAGGTTCTACTATCAAATTACGGTATCGAGTATTTACTCAAACAATAATTTTCTCTTATAATCAGAGAGATACATCACAAATAGTAAGTCAATTTTTTGATAAAAAGAAAAATTCAACTATTTTTAATTCAAGTACTGAGTATAAACTTTTCGATTCCGAATTAAAAAAAGAAGGAAACATTTCGCGCGAAATTTCAATTGGGAATAAGCAAGATTTAGTTTTAAATTCAAATTTTAATCTTCAACTTTCTGGACAACTGACACCTGATATTTCTATTATTACCTCTATTTCAGAGACTAATATTCCTTTTCAAGCTGAAGGTAATACACAGCAATTGCAGGAATTTGATAAAATGTTTATTCAACTTTCTAGTTCTAAGCACAAATTAATTGTTGGAGATTTTGAAATTTCTTCACATCAAGCAAACTTCTTAAAATTAAATAAAAAGGTAAAAGGTGCTTCTTTTGAAGCTGAAAGCAATTTTAAAAAAAACAAATATAAAAGCAGTTCATCTGCTTCCATTTCGAAAGGTACTTATCATAGATTCAAAATTCAAGGAATCGAAAACAACCAAGGTCCTTATCGGCTGTATGGTATTTATAATGAGATGTTTATAATTATTCTTTCAGGAAGCGAAAAAGTATTTTTGAATGGCAAATCACTTGTACGGGGAAGCGAATTTGATTATACTATTGATTACAATAAAGCAGAAATTCAGTTTAACAATACCGTTTTAATTACAAAAGATAGTAGAATAGAGGTAGAATTTGAATATTCTGAGCAAAATTATGTGCGCTTTAATTTTTTCTCAAACAATGAATTTTCCAATGCGAAAGCAAGTTATGGCTTCAATTTTTATTCAGAAAAAGACAGTAAAACACAAACAATTAATCAAGAACTCTCTGAGAATGAAAAGAAATTACTTTCTGAAATAGGCAATAATATTGAGAATGCGTATATTGAAAATGCCGAAAAAATTGATTTTGATGATAATTATATTTTTTACAAAAAAAGTGATACTATTGTGAATAATCAATATTTTTTTCCAATTTATGTTTATACAATTGACTACGATACTGCAAGTTATAAGTTAGGATTTACTTTTGTTGGTCAAAATAAAGGAAATTATCAGCGCGAAAATTCTATTATAAATGGGAAAATATACAAATGGGTAGCTCCAATAAATAACATGCCACAAGGTGATTATGAACCGATTAAAATGTTAATAACCCCAAAACAAAAGCAAATGCTTAGTTTTTGGGCAAAAAATTATTTTGGTAAAAAACTAAGTTCAAACATTGAAATTGCCTTGTCCAATAATGATTTGAATACGTTTTCTAATTTTGGAAACTCTAATACAAAAGGATCAGCTTTTTCTGTGAACTTAAATTTTCCTTCCGAGAAGTATCTTGTTAAGATGAAACAACTTGATTCAATTTCGGGTAACGATTCTACTAATTTTGAAAAAAAAATACGGAAAAACTTTTTTTCATCATCGTTAAAATATCAATTTGTACAAGCAAATTTTAGTGAGTTAGAAAACTTCAGAGAAACCGAATTTGAAAGAAATTGGAATTTAGTACAAAAGCCTAAAGGAAATGAGAATAACTTAAATTTGCAACTGAATTTTCAAAAAGCCGACAGTAATTTAATCTCATACAATGCTGATTATTACAATATTGGATATGAGTATTTTGCATTAAAAAATTCGCTTACTATTCGTAAACAAACTGCAAATTACCGTACAATTTTTATAGGAAGTTACCTTTTTACATTTAATGAAAGTTACGAAACTCGTTTTATAAGATATAATTCTGAAATAGAACGGTTTAGCAAAAAAACTTCAGTTGGAATAGCGCACAATTTGGAATATAATCTTTGGCAAAAAAAACATTCGGATTCTTTAAAAAATGATTCGTATTCATTTTTTGATTTTGATATATTTCTAAAAAATAAATCAGTATTTAAGAATAAATGGAGTATTGTATATAAGTTGCGCAACGATTTTTTACCTGATGTTAATTATTTAAAAAACAATTCATTATCTCAAGAATTTAATGCAAATTTGAAAGTATTACAAAATAAAAATAGTATAATTAAAGGCAGTATTATTTTTAGAAAATTAGAATTAAAAGATACTTTAGATTCCAACATCGAGCCTCAAAATTCATTTCGTACACAATTGGAACATACTTTTAAATTCCGGAAGAACTTTTTATTATCGTCATTTATTTACGATAATTTTACAGGGCTTGAGCTTCAAAGAGAGTATTCTTATTTTGAGGTCAGCAAAGGTCAAGGAAACTACGTTTGGAAAGATTACAATTCAAATTTAATGAAAGAACTTGATGAATTTGAAATCTCTAATTTTCAATACGATGCAGATTTTATTCGTATTTGGTTACCAAGCAATAATTATAAAAAAGTTTATGGGAATAAATTAAATTTTTCGGTAAAAATTGACCCAAAGCGCATTTGGAATAATCAATCTGGAATTAGGCATATTTTGTCTAATTTTTCAGATAATTTTGTGTATAGCTTTGAGAAAAAAACTGACATTCTCGATTTTATTCCTTTCTTTCTGAAAGACAAACAACTAGATTATTTACAAGCGTTAAATTCTTCGATTCGTAATATTTTTTCATTTAATAAATCAAAACGAGTTTTTAATTTTGATTATGTATATATAAATAATAAGGTATTTTTAATTTCTGCAAATGGTTATGATTTTTCACAAAATAAAACAAATGAGTTTAAATTCAAACTTTTGCTCTTCGATTCCTTTATTTTATTAAATGACCTAAGCTGGGGTAAAAAACAAAATTCGTCGGAATACTTACTTACAAGAAATTATTCTATTGATTACAAAAAAAATAACTCGACTTTAAGTTATCAATACGATAAAAAGTATAAATTTGATATAAGTTTTTCGATTGTGAAAAAGCAAAATCAGTTTGGTTTAGAAAAAAGTATAGAAAATAAATTTACAGGTAAAATAATTTATTCTGTAGCCTCAAAAAGTAATTTAAATATTTCTGCCGATTATGTACGAATTAAATTTAATAGTGAAATAGTTAATTCGCTTTCTTACATAATGTTGGAAGGTTTATTCCCTGGTAATAATTTAATTTGGAATATCACTTTTTTGAAAAGTATTTCCAAATCATTGCAATTAAATTTTAATTATTCAGGAAGAACCAATAAATCGGAAAAAATTATTCATAGTGGTAGCTTACAAGTTAAAGCACTTTTTTAAATTATATGATGACTTTAAAAAAGTGCTTTAAAAAATTTTCTGGTAATTTAAAACTGTTTTGCTAACACACAAGTTTTCTTGTATTTTTTCACCTCGCCTTTCATATCAAAAAGCTCAACAAATATAATATAAATTCCCATATTTGCAGCTTCACTTTCTCTATAGGTTCCGTCCCAAACAAAAAATCCTTCTTCGTTAAGTAATTCATTATTAGCGAGTCTTGTAATTAATCTACCATTTGTATCGTAAATTAAAACATTAGCTATATAACCAGATTTATCAAGTTTATAAGTTATATAAACCAAATCGTCGTAACCATCATTGTCTGGTGAAAAAACTTCAGGAGTTATGCTTATGGTTTCGTCGCTAGTTGGTGTTGTTTTGTAGGCTGAGTTTCTGTATGTTGGAGTTGCAAAGCCTACAAAATCAGAAGCTGAATGCCAGTTCAATTTATTATTAGTACTAACTTCTGTATCAATTCGTTCCAGAGATATTCCTTCAGTATTTGAAAGCAAAGCAAAGTGCATTTTTTCATCATAAGAAAATTCATCGATAACATCTAAATCTTGATTCAAAATTACTATATTTCCAGCATCGTCTGGCATTGGCGAAAGCTCATTTTCTGTTATATTTTGTTTATTTTCAACTGTATAAGTGTTAATAATACTTTCTTTGTTTGGAGTAATAACAAAATATTCATTCGGAAACAACAAGTTGGATTCTTTTATAATTGTTCGTGTTTTTAAATTTCCATTTTCATCTTTGTTAGTAAGACTAAATTCTTTTAAATCAAGCACCTTTTGGCTTCTATTGTACAACTCCACAAAATCAAAACCTTCAGGGTATGGGTTAAATAAAATTTCATTAATCACAATGTCAAGAGGTTCTGCTTTTTCAGGAATTGCAAAACGAATACTATAGGTTTGTGGCAATTTATTACCGGCACAATCCATTATATTTGAGTTGATTGTAAGCGTATAGATTGTTTTTGGCGCAAAGTTATTTTCAAATTTTAAAATAATTGAATATGGAAAATCCTCATTTATTACAATTTCATTTGGGTGATTAACACCATTATCCACACTAAAATTTGATAATTCAGGAATGTGTTGTAAATCAATAATTTCGCTAAATATTAATTCTAGTTTGCTAGAGTCGATAAGTCTAAAATGGTTAAATTCAGGGAGCTCAACATCAGGGTTTGTTGCGTTTATTGAATTTACTTTTCCAGGTGTACCTCCTTGTTTATCAATGGATTCTTTCCAATTCTCAGATTCTTGGCATAAATTATTGACGTCGATTCGTTCTAACGACCAACCTCCGTCGCGCTTCACCTCGCTTTGAATCCAATTTGAACTATAATTAACAGTTGTAATCGTTTTATTATCAATGTCTTTAATTTTAATTGACATACCAGAGTTTGTAAGACTTGGAAAACCGGAAATAGGTAAAACATTTCCAAAATCCTCAAAATCAGGTTTATCTTCTTCTTTGCACAAAATTAGAAATTCCTTACTTTTAATATTGTAATGTCCCAATTCTTTTACACTTGTGTTTGCTATAAGTTTCCAATTTTTTAAAGTTATTGTATAGTTTGATCGATTATAAATTTCAATGTATTCTTTTTCAGGAAGTTGAACTCTTGGTTCTGGGTCTGACATTATTTCATTAACTATCAAATCGTAAGTTTCAGCTTTATGGTAAACAAAGCTAATATCTTGAATTTTAACAATATCACCTTGTGCAGAAGTAACATCTTGCAACAAAAGTGAATAAGTTTGATTGTTTTCTAATTCAGAATTGAAGATTAATTCAATACTTTTTTTGTCGCTCAAAAGTACGGAACTTACTGGATTTGTGTTAGTTGATAGTAAAAAATTCAGTTTGTTGTTCGCATAATTTTGATTTATTTCTTCACTAAAGTAGAGTGTGATTTTTGTAGAAGAATTGATTCCTATTTCATTGAATTTTAGAGGAATATAAGCAAACTCATAACTTGTAGAATCCATTATATTGCCAGCTAAATCAGTTAGCCCTTTTATTTGGATTGTACTTTTTGTTTCTACCGGAAAATTTTCAGCAAAATTAAGTTCAACTATTTGTTTGCTTTTTGCCGAATAATTAATTGATTGAGGACTGATATTATTAGATATTTTATAATTTGACAAGTCAAAAACAGTTAAATCACTAAGATATTCTGAAAATTTTATTTGTATTTTATTTTTTGTAATTACTTTTAATTCTTGAATATATGGTTTTTCTGTATCCGGAATTATTTCTCCAATGTAAATATTATCAAATCGGTATAAATTATATCTACTAGTTGTTGAATATTCACAGAAAAAACCGAAATAATTTGTTTCAGTATATGTGTTATCTTGGGCAGATGCTTCAAATAAATAATTAGGTTCATCAATGTTTGAAGAAAAAATTTTCCATATACCATTTGATTCTCTTACTACTTTTATTTTTATATTAATATTTGAACTATAAGCAGTTGTTCCTGAAGCAATCTCTGTTATTTGGCTACCATTTTGCCGCATTAATTTTATGTAATCATTTCCTGTTTGACCAAGTTGAATGAAATATCCATTCAATTCATGCTTTAGGTCTAATTCATTAGATATTAGATAAATACGAACAAAATTGCTTGAGGTTGGGTTAAATCCTAAATCGACTGAAAATTGCCATTCTGTTTGATTTGCTCGTAAATTAAATGCCGAAATACTATATTTTGAAGCCTGATTATCTGAGCCATTTGATTGAAGTTGTAAGTTTTCATTTATTCCAAAGTATTCAGTATCTCCCAGCCAATTTGGAGCTTGAGTGAAGTTATTATCACTAAAATCTTCATAATTGAGTGCTTCTGCAACTTGAATTTTATTACTAATAATTGAATTCTGAGCTAAATTTGGTGATGAAAATTCTATTGTGAAATTATCATTACCATCGTATTTTAATGCAGTAAACTCAGCTATTCCATTTATAAATTGCTTTGAATCACCATTTTCTGAGGTTAAATTTCCTGCGCCACTGTTTTTAGTGAAATAAATTAATTCATTGAAATCATCATCAATGTTCCCATTGACATCTACAGCTGCTAGTTTTGCTTTCCACGCAGTATTTTTTAGTACATAGTTCGGAATTGATTCAATTTTTAATCTATCTGCAACAATATCAACAGTTTGTACTATACCATACACTTTAATATTGTCTAAACGAAAGGAGCCATTTCCAGAAGTAGGGCGTGAGCCGTTATTCCAAGCTTGAATTTTAATTCTAGCTGTTTTAATATTTTCATATCCTGAAATATTTTGATCGACATTAACAATTGATACTGGCATATTTGCTTGTAAAACAGAGGAATTATCGATTGAAATGCCATAAGCTGAAGGTCCGGCATCGGTAGCATATATCTCAAATGAAATACGTGTAATTGTAAAAGTTGCATTGGCAGAGGCACTTACATCAAAATAAAAGTTTTTTGCATTTTCTTGCGTTGTTTCAGCCCAGCCGTTAGTTGATTCAATATAAGGTACTTCACTGAAAGCAGTTGTTGTTTTATTCACACCAATAGTTCCAATATTTATTTGCATTTGGCTTACTACCAAATTGTTATCTATTAACGTAGCATCTAGAAATGGTTCGCTATTAAAATTAAATTTGATAATTTGTGAAAATAAATTGTTTGTTAAAAATAGAATTATTAATAAAAATATAGTGCGTTTCATTAAAAAAAATATAAATAGTTATTAATTATTTGCATGAACTTTTTAGTTTAAACTTAGCTTAAATGAATATCTGTTGCCGACTTTTTCTTTGCTTTGAATAGATAACTTGCTATTATGTAACTTAATTATTTTATTACTAATTACAAGTCCCAAACTTTTTGAAGGATTTTCAATAAGTTGCTTTATGCTGAAAATATCGTCAAGTTGCTTATTAGCAAGCCATTCACCATTATCTTCAACACTAATCTCAATAAAATTATTCAGATGAAGCGTTGAAATTTTCACTATGCCATTTTCATGTGTTTTGTCAATTGCATTACTTAGCAAATTTCTTAAAACTAAGGACATCAATATTTTATCAAAATTTAAAAACACTTCTTCTGTTAGTACTGACTTAACAAAAATACCTTTGCTACTAATTCTGTTTCTAAACCAATTTAAATTATCGTCGATAAATTCATTTAATTTGTGCTTTTGCGGAGTTAGCGTTAATTTGCCTATTTCCAAACGCGACCAATATAATAAATTTTCGAGCAATTCAAATAATTCTTGCGCAGTAAAATTTATTTGGTCGTTGTATTTAACAATTTCTTCTTTGCTCAAATTGTCGTATTCATTTATAACTTTTTCAGAATAATTTAATAGAGAATTGAAAGGATTTTTTAAATTAAATGCTATTAAATTAAAAAATCTATCTTTAGATAAATTGATTTCAATTAATTCGTCTTTCATTCTTTGCAATTCGATATTATTTATTTGCAATTTTTCGTTTTTAATTCTTAGCTGTTTTCTATATTTTTGTTTGAAATTTTTTATTAGCAAAAGTATAATTACACCTAGCATAGCGGCAAGAATTATAGAAATAAGATACAAATTAAATTTGTGATTTTCATCTACTTTTTCTTGTTGTTTTTTTGTAATTATTTTTAACTGTGTTATTTTATTTTCTAAATTTTCAACTGAATGCTTTATGTTTAAGTTTGTTAATTCCATATCAATTATCTCATTGTACAAAGCACTATCTTCTTTTGAGAGTAAATTTTCGTACAAAAGGGCTGTTTTATAATCTTTTACAGTTGAATAATAATTGGAAAAAGCTTTTAAAATTTCAATATGCGTATATTTAAAATTATTTGCATTCGCAATTTGTTCTGCTTCTTTTAGTTTTTGCAGAGCAATTGAATATTCCTTCATATTTAAATATATTTTTGACAAGTCAAGTGCTATATAACATTTTAATTCGATATCAGAACGTTTATTGTATTTTTCTGCTAGTTTGAAGTATTTTAGTGCACTTTCATTTTTCCCTGCATTTAGATACGTAGATGCTAAACTGTGGTAAGTATTTGATAACCCGAATGTATCATTTATTTGGCTAGATAATAAAATTGACTTTACTAAATTAACCTCTGCCGAGTCATATCTTCCCATAAGTGAATACTCATACCCTATATTGTTGAGTGCTAATGCTATCGATGCTGTGTCATCAGAAATTTTACTGTATTTTAAATATTCATTATAAAATTTAATAGCTAGTTTTCGTTTATTTTGGTTCGAATATAAAAGACCTAACCCATTATAAACTTGCGATATACCTAATGTATCGTTGGTATTTTTATAAATAGAAAGCGCTTTTTGAAAGCAAAGTATTGACTTATTTCCTGCTTCAAAATTTGAATAACTATTCGCTAATTTCATGAAAATATTTGCAGCAGTTTTAGAATTATAATTTTCATTTTCAGCTATTTTCTCAGCTTTCATAAGATATTCGGCACTTTTTTCTTCGTTTTGCAATACTTTATACAACTGAGCTTGATTAATGTAAAATTCAGCATTTAATATTATTTTTTTATTTTGTTTTAGTATTTCTTCTGCTTTTTTATAATAATTAAGTGCATTTTGTTTTTCAAAAGTTGCTAATAAAATATCTGCTTTCAGCCAATAGATATTAAATAATTGTGTGCTTTTTTGCTTATTTTGTATTTTATTTGCTAGTTGTTCTGATAATTCTACATTTGCTAAAGCTTTGCTGTATTCACCAAAATTATAATATCCTTTTGCAAGTGTTAAATGCATAGAAATTAAAAGAATAGGCTCTTTGCTATTATTTATTTTGAGGGCTTTTTTGGCATATTCTAGTCTCAAATCAATCGAAGACGAGCGATAGAAATCTGAGATTAATATGTATGCTTTTACTGAATCTTCGTTCGTTTTGCTAATACTTAATTTTGCTATTAAACTATCTGGAATAGATATATTATTAGACGTTTGTGCATGCAATTGCGTCTGAAATGCATAAATTAACAATAACGTAATTAGTTTTTTCATAGCTTAATTATTTTTTACACTTGGAAGGGAAAATGTAAAAGTAGAACCTTTTCCTAACACACTAATAACTTGTATATTACCTTCATTTATTAATACAAATTCTTTGCAGATAGCTAAACCTAAGCCAGTACCTTTTTCTCCATTAGTTCCATTTGTAGTAAATTCTTTTTCTGCTTTAAAAAGCTTTGATATGTTTTCTTCTGAAATTCCTATACCATTATCTTCAATCGATACTATTACATTTGAATGTTTGTTTTGCGCTTTTATCTTGATAATTCCATCTCTTTGTGTAAATTTTATTCCATTATTTGTTATGTTTCTTACCACAGTTGCAATCATTTCTTTATCAAAATATGCAAATGTATTTTTTTCTATTTCGGTTTGAATACTGATATGCTTATTGGCAGCAATCATTTTCAGTACAGCAAGCTCTTTTTCAACTATTTCATATAAATCATATATTTCGGGTTGAAATTTCAATTGTCCTATTTGAGTTTTCGACCAATCCAGCAAGTTTTCGAGCAAATTGTATAGACTTTTTGATGAAGTATATATAAGTTGATTAAACTTAAGAATATCTTCTTTATCAAGTTCTTCCATGCTTTCGCTTACATATTCAGAAAGTCCTAATACTGAGTTAAATGGGCTTCGTAAATCGTGTGCTATAATTGAAAAAAAGCGGTCTTTATTTTTTCCGAGCTCTTCAAGTTCAATTTTTGTTTTTTGTAATTTTTCATTACTATTTTCTAGTTCGGTGTTCTTTTTTATTATTTTTTTATTAAAATTTTGAGCTAATATGAAATAATAAAGGGCAACTAGAAAGCCAATTGAAAAAAATAGTATTAATAAATTTAGAAACTGTCGGTTACGTTTATAATTTTTTAATTTTATTTTATTTTCTATTTCTTTAGATTCCAATGTGGTTATTGTGTTTTCTTTTATTGAGATTTCATTTTGTATGTTGGCTAAGAAAATCTTTTTTTGAGAGCTCATTTTTGAAATGCTATCTTTCATTGCTTTAGTTATTTGCTGCATTTCAAACGCTTTTTTTAAATCATTTTGTTTTTTATAATCTCTAAGTAAATTAGAGCTTACTTTCTTGGCTATCTCATAAATCTTATATTTTATTGATAGTTCCAACGATTTTAAATAATCTTTTTCATAACTTTCGAAAGGTAAGTTTTGGTGTTGGCTCAGAACTGCTTTGTTGTAAAACAAATTAGCTAACAAGCTATCATTCATTGTTATATCAAAACTTTTATTGATATAGTTTTTTGCATGGGCAAAGTTTTTTTTGCTCTGAAAGAAAATACTTTTTAATAAATAACATGCTCTAAGCTCTGCATGACGTTGAACTTCAGAAAAATAGCTAGTACATAAGTCTAAATATTCTTCCACTTGATGTGGATTTCTATAAATATGATATTTTATATAATATAGGTAAGCTTCTGCCTTTAAATCATCATATTTATATTGTTTTGAAAAACTTATTGCGTTTTCAATATTTTGGCTAAATTTCAGAGAGTCATTTAGTTCGTGATTTATTTTTGCAAGGTTAAGGTATGAAATTATGGCTGTTCGTTGAGATTTTTTTGATTTTAAATTTTTTAATGAGAAGTCTAAAGCATTGTTGTATTGCGAAATAGCCGAATCATAATTGTAATACTCTTTGTAAATATTTCCCGATAAAATATAAAAAACAGTCTTTAAATTTGAAGGTTCAAGTATTCTGTTGAAATTTAATATAATGCGAATTTCATTTGGCGAAAAATTCGAAACACTTTTTAATAAAAATAAATCTGTATTCAGATTTTTTTCTTCAAAATAATGTATTTTATCGAGAGCACTTTCTTGCGAGAATACATTGTACGATAATATTAGTATGAGAATCGTTATTATATATTTCATTTTTAACACTGTAAGAATATGTTTATGAAACGAAACAGCTTTTTGTGTGAGCCTTTAGAAAAATTGAAATACACCAATGAAATGGTTCAATTCTATTTTTAATTTGAACTAAAAAATTAAGCTTTTGAGGCTATTTTGAAAGAAACAAATTGAATTATTGTTAAATGTTTTTTTGCCAAGTGCTTAATACATATTTGATTACATTAAGTTT